>NZ_JARVRI010000032.1:0-80464 GCF_030209785.1 Arthrobacter sp. efr-133-TYG-120 | reverse complement strand
CGGTCCGTGATCCCGCGCGCGGCGTCGTCATTGGCCGGAACGTTCGAATCGAGCAGCAGCAGCGGCACGCGCCCGACGTCGGCCCGCCAAATGTGCGCGCGCAGCGTCCGGTCGCCCGGCAGGGGAAGCGTGACCAGGGCCGGCGAACCGTCTTCCTCACGGAGCAGCGTCAGGGGCAGGCCGTCGGGGTCAAGGACCGGGTAGGTCTCCTGCTGCCAGGCGTCCCGGGACAGGGACTGCTTGAA
Organism: Arthrobacter sp. efr-133-TYG-120; assembly: GCF_030209785.1. Lineage (NCBI taxonomy): Bacteria > Bacillati > Actinomycetota > Actinomycetes > Micrococcales > Micrococcaceae > Arthrobacter > Arthrobacter sp. efr-133-TYG-120. Next base: position 80,219 of record NZ_JARVRI010000032.1, on the reverse strand, counting down.
GTAGCCCGCCTGGTACAGCAGCCCGACGCCGATCAACGGCACGCCCAAATCCGAGGCTGCCTTCAGGTGGTCACCCGCCAGGATCCCCAAGCCGCCCGAATACTGCGGAAGAACCTCCGTGATGCCGAACTCAGGCGAGAAATACGCGATGCACGCCGGAGCATCCGGACCCAGGCCCTGGTACCAGCGCGGCTCACCCAGGTACCGGTCCAGATCCGAAGCCGCCTGCTGAACACGCTCGACGACGGCGCCATCCGCTGCGAGCTCCTGCAGTTCCTCGCGGCTGACCAGGCCGAGGAAGGTCATGGGGTCATGATTGCTTTGCTCCCAGGCTTCGGCGTTCAGCGCGGAGAACAGTTCGCGTGTCGGCAAATGCCAGGACCAGCGCAGGTTCTTCGCCAATCGTGCGAGCGGGGCGATTGCTTCCGGCAGAACCGTTCGTACCGTGAACCGTCGAATCGCTTTCACTTCCGGCCACCTTCGAACGCGGACTGGGCAGGTTTTGTCGACGTTTCCATGCGGGTTACCTCCAAGAGGTTGTTGTGATGATTGGGGAGATGTTGGCTAAGGGTGGGACCACCGCGGCGCCGGGGTGGGTAGGCCTCTGCGGGCACAACCGGCACAGGGCAAGCGCTTACATGCTGTGGACGGGCATCATTGGCCCCTCCTGCGCCCGGTCCCGGAACTCAGAAGCAGGCAGCGGTCTCCAGGTTCCGTCCACGCGCTATTCCGGGGGCTTCACGAGCCGGGAACAAGGGGACGCGGCTACTCGTGGATCCGCCGCGGAAGCCGGCGAATTCCCGCTCAGGTTTGCGCGACATCGACCGCATCGTCAATTCGGCTGATTGGTACCGAATGATTCCAAGCACGACTTACTTCCTTAGTCTCCGGGAACTCTGATCGGTGACCATCCGCCATGTTGTATCAGGAGGAATCTCATCGCCGTTCGTCGACGCGCCTTGTCGACGCGGGTCGATGGCTCGACAGTAGTTGGCAGCGCGACGGTGTGTCAAATGTCACAATCACGTTCGATAGGAGCGCGTAATGAATGCCTCGAATTGGCGGACTGCACCCGGACGGCGGGGCGATTCTACGGCTGCACGGCGCGTGCCACGGCGGTGCTTCCGCGCAACGTCAACACCGGTTCCGCGAGCCACTGCACGGCATCCGGCCCGTCGCTCCTGAGGCGTCGGGTAAGGAATTGTGCTGCTTCACGACCCATGACGCTCGGTTCGGCGGACGCCGTCGTCAGGGCGGGCATGAAGCGCTCCGCGGAGCCGGCACTGGTGTTGATCGCGACAATGGAGAGAGACTCGGGCACTCGCCAACCGTGGGCCGCCGCCGCACCCAGAAGGCCTGCAGTCGCCGCTTCGTTGATCATCACGAGCCCGGTTGTTTCCGGAGATTCTTCCAGGATCTGTCCAAACACCTCGCGACCGCCGGCAAGTGAGCTCGTGGCCGGATACAGCCGAGCGCTGATCCCGTGCCTCGACGCAGCAGCTGCAACGGCATCCCAGGATCGGACCATCGGGCCGTATCCGCTGTCCAGGGACTCACGCGAATGCGTCACAAGGCCGATCTCCGTGTGCCCCAGGCTGACGAGATGCGACACTGCCAGCTCCCCCATTGCTTCGAAATCTGCGTCCACGAATGTCAGGCCATCAGCATCCGTGGGCCGTCCGATCGTGACGAAGGGAACACCGGTTTCCAGCAGGACAGGAATCCGTTCGTCGAATGACCTGACTTCCATTAGGAGGATTCCATCTACGAGGCCCTGGGCCACGATCCGCTGCATCTCGCCCAGGTCGTCGGGGTCCATTGGCCACAGAAGGAGATGGTATCCGTCAGCACGCGCCTGCTCGGCGGCACCTTGGACGTATTCGAATTCCGTGGTGTTCATGCCTTGCTCCCCGACCGGAAAAATCAAGGAGACGATGCCGGTCCGTTTGCCGGCCAAGCCCTGGGCGAGCAGGTTCGGCGTATAGCCAAGATCGGACATGGCCTTCAGGATGCGCTCCCGCGTTTCGGGAGCAATCGGCCGGACACCACTGAGGGCATAGGACACAGTGCTCCTGGAAACGCCTGCTACCCGCGCAACATCGGCCATAGTTACCAAGGACTATCCCCCTGTATTGTCGGTGGCTGCTTTGCGATGGGCCCGCGAAAGACCGCGAGCCTCCAGACGGTAATGCCTCATAGTAAACCGTAATCGGTTGGGAAAGTGGTGGAGGCATGCTGAGCCCACTGTTGCATACACGCGGCGGCTAAGCGAGGGTGCCGGGATTTACGCGTTCTTGCCTACAACCCAAGACACCGCTGAAAATGCCGGAGAAACGAAAGAGCCACCCCCGGCGGGGCGGCTCTTTCAATTTCCAAAAAATCTGAGGCCCTGCCCGGAACATAAAACCCACGTTCCAAGCAAGGCCTCCATGGTGGAGCTGAGGGGACTCGAACCCCTGACCCCCTGCATGCCATGCAGGTGCGCTACCAGCTGCGCCACAGCCCCATATTTTCGCTACTTCACGAACCGTGAACTGGCCGGAAAACCCCGTCCAGTTTTCGGATTCCTCCGAAGCAACTCAAATATCTTAGAACAGCATTTCCGAAAATTCCAAATCGGGCATATTCAGTTGGTCTGTGCCTTAAAGCCTAGGATTCCTCGACGGCGGGAGCCTTCGCGGAGGCGTCGTCACCGAGTTCCAGGTCCACTACGGGGCAGTCTTTCCAGAGGCGTTCCAGGGCGTAGAAGACCCTGTCCTCGGAGTGCTGGACGTGCACCACGATGTCTGCGTAGTCCAAGAGGACCCAGCGGCCTTCGGAACGTCCTTCGCGGCGGACCGGGCGGAGATCCTGCTTGAGCAGCTCTTCCTCGATACCGTCGACGATGGCGTTGACCTGGCGCTCGGTCGGGGCCGAGGCTATCAGGAAGACGTCAGTCAGGGCCAGACGTTCGCTGACGTCGAGGGCGATGATGTCCTCGGCCAGCTTGTCCGCTGCCGCGCGGGCGGCGTGGCGGGCCAAGAGGACGGATTGTTCATGTGCAGTCACGGGACTCCTTGTATGCGGCTTCGAGAATAGACGAAGCCTGTTTGGTGGCAAAAGCCGTTATGGTCAGCGGGAAAGTCCGCTGGTGATCATGATGATGCCCGTAATCAGGGCGATGGCTCCGATGCCAACGAGTCCCAGGACCAGGAGCCGGGTACGCTGGGCGCGCCCAAGTCCCGCCGTCGCGGCGTCGAGCGGTTCAAGTCCGTAGGCCGAACTTGCCGAAATGGGCGGATGTTCTGCCGCCTCGGCCAGCGCTTCGCCATCGGGTTCGGAGCCCGACGTCGGGCGTCGACCGGCCGCTTTCGCAGCGGCCTCTGCGCGCGCCAGCACTCCTGCGCGGCCGCGCAGGTTGCGTGGCTTGCCCGACGCCGACTGCCCCGGCTTCAGTTTCGGCGCCGGGGAGGTCACAAGGGGAACGAAGGTGGTGCCGGGCGGCTTCATGACGGGACGATCGAGTCCCGGAACCTTCACGAATTCCAGGGGCGTCACCATGGCCAGGTTGCTAGCTACGGAAGGTTCAGCACGGACAGGCCCGGAAGGACGGCTGTTCTGTTCGGCGAGCCTCTGCTTGGCCATGGCCCTCTTATTGAGGATGGCCTCGCGTTCAGCCTGGGCGATCTGTTCGGCCAGGGCCTCCGGGTCCGCCGGCTCGACGTCGGAACTGGAAACCGCTGATTCGGCGGCGGGGACTTTCTGCACCGCAGATTCCATTGCAGCGATGTGCTCAAGCTTGTTGGACTGGTTGTTCGCTTGGGCGGCCAAAAGCTCGCGGGCCATCAAGGCCTGCTCCACGGTCATTTCCGGCGCACCGGGAGGAGGTCCTGCCGTGACGCGGACGCCGCCGCCGGGCAAAACGCCCGGGCGATCAGGACCGGACTGCTGCCTGCCGGGAGCCTGGACCGGGACACTGGATGTCCTTGGCCCTGAGCCCGGTGCCGGGACAACGGGGATCGCCGAGGTGCCCGGTGCAACTTCTTCCTGCAATTGCTGGAGGCGCAGCTGACGGCGCGTGGGCGGACCGCCGCGGGAAAGCTGCTGCTCCTTGTCCGCGAGTTCCTTGATGGCACGGAGGGCGGCGCGGTCGCGCGCACGCGCCTGGGAGGAACGTTCCGAGGCGGGTTTGGCGTCCAAGGGAGCATCTGCCACCCGGCGCACCCGATTGGCCGAGGCGCCGCCGGACGCGTGGTTGGCGTCGTCGGAGGTAACGGCCTCGGCTACCGCGGGACGTGCGCCTGTTTCTTCCAGGCGTGCGTCCCGGGCTCGTCGAAGCTCGCGCCGGCTAGGGATGGGGGGCTGTTCCTGGCTCATTCAAAACTCACTCGGTACGGGCTTGGTGTTCTGTTCCGGTCATAGCATGCAGGGGCTCCCCCATGCCGGGTTTGCCCGAGTACAGCTTGTATTTGGCGATGTACTGCACTACTCCGTCAGGTACGAGGTACCAGACCGGATTGCCTGCACCCACGCGGGCGCGGCAATCCGTCGACGAAATCGCCATGGCGGGCACTTCCAACAGACTGACGTCTTCCCTGCCCATGCCGTCAAGAACATGACCGGGCCTGGTGACACCGACAAAATGCGCCAAGGACCAAAGCTCGTCGACATCTTTCCAGGACAGGATCTGTGCCAAGGCGTCCGCGCCCGTGATGAAGAACAAGTCCGCATCCGGCCGTTGCGTCCGCAGATCCCGCAGGGTATCGATCGTGAAGGTGGGACCGGGGCGGTCCACGTCCACACGGCTCACCGTGAAATTGGGGTTGGAAGCCGTGGCAATGACCGTCATCAAGTACCGGTGCTCGGCTTCGCTGACTTGCTTGTGCGATTTCTGCCAGGGCTGTCCGGTGGGCACGAAGACCACCTCGTCCAAGCGGAACTTGGCAGCAACCTCACTGGCAGCAACCAAGTGGCCGTGGTGAATGGGATCGAACGTCCCACCCATCACGCCCAAGCGAAGTCGGCGCCCCGTTTCCTCGAAGGGTTTCGCGGCGGAAATGTTAGTGACCCAGCCCTGGGTGCTTGGCCGGGTGCTGGCGGTGCGGATCCGAATGTTCTTCGACGGCGTCGTGACGGTTGCCAAGGTTCGTGTAGGAGACTGCCACAAACATCAGGACCAGCAGGATGCAGAACATGGAGACACCGAAAACCCAAGGTTCAGCCCACAACGGTGCCGGCGCTTCGGCTCCGCTCTCGCCCCCTTGCGTGAGAATTGAAATGGCGATCTGCTGAAACTGCATTTTCTCCCCTAGCGGTTCAAAGGATTTCGACGGCGGATCCTCCCGCCGTTCAGGACTTCTGTTCTATGTTACAGCGTTGCTAGGCGCGGACCTGGCCTTCACCCTGGACGATCCACTTGGTGGTGGTCAGCTCGGTCAGGCCCATGGGGCCGCGTGCGTGCAGCTTCTGGGTGGAGATTCCCACCTCGGCGCCCAGCCCGAGTTCGCCGCCATCGGTGAAGCGCGTGGAAGCGTTCACGATGACCGCCGCCGAGTCGATGTCCGCAATGAACTTCTCAGCGTTCGCCAGATTGTTCGTCAGGATGGCCTCCGTGTGGCCGGTCGACCATTTGCGGATATGCGAGACGGCCTCGTCAAGGTTGTCCACCATCGCAACAGCGAGGTCAAGGTCCATGTATTCCGTAGCCCAATCGACGTCGTCGGCGGGGACCGTGTCCACGGAGCCGGACAGCGCCGCTTCAATCCGGGAGTCGACATGCAGGGTGACCCCGGCGGAACGAAGTGCGGCGGCGACCGCGGGCAGCACGGTGGATTTCGAGTGGACCAGGAGGGTTTCCACGGTGTTGCACACACTGGGGCGCTGGGTCTTGGCGTTGAGCAGGATGTCGACGGCCATCTCTTCGCTGGCGGACTCATCGATGAAGATGTGCACGTTGCCTTCGCCGGTCTCAATGACGGGCACAGACGAGTTGTTCACCACAGTCTGAATCAGGTCCCGTCCACCGCGGGGAATCAGCACGTCCACGCGGCCACGGGCACGCATCAGGACATTCGCGCCCTCGCGGCCGAACTCGTCCACGCTCTGGACGGCGTCGGCCGGCAGCCCTACGGATTCCAGCGCATCGCGGAGGATGGTCACAAGGGCTGCGTTGGTGTGGGCGGCAGCCGATCCGCCGCGCAGGATCACGGCATTGCCGCTCTTCAAGGCAAGTCCGGCGATATCGACCGTGACGTTGGGGCGGGCCTCGTAGATCGCAGCGACTACTCCCATGGGCACGTTGACCTGGCGCAAGCGCAGGCCGTTGGGGAGGGTCTGGCCACGGACGACGTTGCCCACGGGATCCGGCAGACCCGCCAGGTTTTCAAGGGCGGCCACAAGGCCGTCGATGCGGGCAGGAGTCAAGGTCAGGCGGTCCAGCATGGCAACGGAGGTTCCGTTGTTGCGGCCGGACTCAACATCCTTCGCGTTGGCGGCGAGGATTGAATCCTGCTGTTCCCGGAGGGCCGCGCCGATAGCGCGCAGGGCGCGGTCCTTCCAGGCACGGTTCGCCTTGGCCATGTGCCGCGCTGCCTGCCGGGAGCGGTCCGCGATCGAATGCACGGCCGCCTCCACTTGCCCGGGCGTGAGCGGCGCAGTTCCCAGCTCCGGAGTTTCCGGCACCCGGGTGGCATTGCCGGAAGCCAGGGCGTCGGTTATCACAGGAGAATCAGGGGTAAGGGCCTCAGTCATTCTCCAAGTTTAGTGGAGCGGGACGGCTGGACCAGTACGAGGTCGTCAACATGAACAACTACGCGGTCATATCCACGGCCAAGGTCCTTGGCGAGCTCCTTGGTTGAACGGCCAAGCATGCGGGGAAGCTCTTCCGCGGAGTAGTTCACCAGTCCCCTGGCAATTACGGTGCCGTCGGCGGAAACCATCTCCACGGGATCGCCGGGCTCGAAGTCCCCCTGCACCGACGATATTCCGGCGGGCAGCAGCGAGGTGTGACGGTCGCGCACCGCCTTGACGGCGCCGTCGTCGAGCATCAAACGGCCCCGAACCGAAGCGAGGTGGGCCAGCCACAGCAGGCGAACGGGTTTGCGGTTGCCGTTGATGGCGAACCATGTGCCCACGTCCTCGCCGGCCAGCGCTGCGGCGGCATTGGCCGTGGACGTGACGAGGGCGTGGATGCCGGAGCCCGCGGCGATCGAGGCCGCCTCCACCTTGGTGGTCATGCCGCCGGTACCGACGCCGGCTTTGCCCGCCTTGCCGATGGTCACGCCGACGAGGTCGGCGGGACCGGTAACGAGCGGAATGCGCTTTGCACCCAACGACGGCGGACCGTCATACAGGGCGTCGACGTCGGACAGCAGGACCAGCGCGTCGGCCCGGACAAGGTGCGCCACCAAGGCGGCCAGCCGGTCGTTGTCACCGAAGCGGATTTCGTGGGTTGCCACGGTGTCGTTTTCGTTCACGACCGGCACGACGCCGAGGTTCAGCAAGCGGTCGAGCGCCCGGTATGCGTTGCTGTGCTGGGTGCGCCGCATCAGGTCATCGGCAGTCAACAGGACTTGGCTGACCGTGACCCCGTGCGCAGCAAAAGCCTGCGAATAGCGCGCCATCAAAAGCCCTTGGCCCACACTGGCCGCAGCCTGCTGCGTGGCGAGGTCCTTGGGACGCTTGGCGAGCCCGAGCGGTGCGAGACCCGCCGCGATGGCACCAGAGGAGACCAGGATGATCTCCGTCCCGGAATTGCGCTTCTCGGCCAGGGCGTGGACCAGGGCCGTCAGCGCTTTCTCCGAGATGCCGCCTTTGATGCTGGTCAACGAGGACGAACCTACTTTGACCACAATCCGCTTGGCGCCGGCCAACGCCTGGCGTTCCGCGGCGTCGTCGCCTTCGGTGACTTCAGCGATGCGGGCCGTGCTAGTCGTCATTTCCGGCTTCCAGGCCGCTTTCCTTCAGGGGCTTGGGCAGACGGCGGCCGCTGACGGACTCGGTCCAGATGCCCGCCTTCCGCTCGGCTTCGAGCTCGGCACGTGCTGCAGCCTTGGCCTCGCGGCGCTCGAGCTGCTCGTCGCGCTTCTGCGAACGGGTGGGACGGTCGCCGATGTCGGCAACGCGAATGTCGGTTCCTCGAGGCGTCGCCAGGAGTTCGGCGCCCGCCATCATGGTGGGCTCCCAGTCGAACACCACGCCGTCTTCCTCGCCGATCACCACGGTGTCGCCCGGAACGGCACCCATCTTGAACAACTCGTTTTCGATGCCGAGCTTGGCCAGTCGATCGGCGAGGTAGCCAATGGCTTCTTCGTTGGTGAAATCGGTCTGCTTGACCCAGCGGACCGGCTTTTCCCCGAGCACGCGGAAGAGCGGTTCGAGGTTCTTCTCCTCGCGGCGGATCTTGAAGCCGGACTCGTTGACGGCCCGGGGGCGCAGGACAGGCGCTGCGACCTTGGGAGGCGCAATCGCAACGGCCTTGCGGGCGGCCATGACGATCTCGCCCATGGCGAAGCTCAATTGGCGCAGGCCTTCATGGCTCGTGGCAGAGACTTCGAAGACGCGGTAGCCGCGCTGTTCCAGTTCTGGGCGGACGAACTCGGCCATATCCCGACCGTCAGGCAAGTCCACCTTGTTCAGGACCACAAGCTTGGGGCGCTCGTTCAAGGGGACCACTTCGCCGTCAACGCCGGCGTAGCTCATGTCCACCGCGTACTTGTCCAGCTCTTGCTCGATGATCGCAAGATCGGTGAGCGGGTCCCTGTCCGCTTCCAAGGTTCCGCAGTCCAGCACGTGCACCAGCGCGGCGCAACGCTCTACATGGCGCAGGAAGTTGTGGCCGAGGCCCTTGCCCTCGCTGGCGCCCTCGATCAGCCCGGGAACGTCGGCGATGGTGAACCGGACGTCACCGGCCTGGACCACGCCAAGGTTGGGGATCAGGGTGGTAAACGGGTAGTCGGCGATCTTGGGCCGCGCCGCGGACATCGCCGCGACAAGGCTCGACTTGCCCGCGGAGGGGAAGCCAACCAGCGCGATGTCTGCGATGGACTTCAGTTCCAGGACGATGTCGCTGGACTCGCCTTCAATACCGAGGAGGGCGAAACCGGGTGCCCTGCGCTTCTGCGAAGACAACGAAGAGTTACCAAGGCCGCCCATGCCGCCTGCGGCGGCGACGAACTCGGTGCCTTCGCCGACGAGGTCAGCAAGGACGACGCCGTCCTTGGTCTTGACCACCGTGCCGTCCGGGACGGGAAGGACGAGGGTTTCACCGTTCTTGCCGCCCCGCCAGTCGCCCATGCCCGGGCCGCCGTTGGTTGCGTGGCGGTGCGGTGCGTGGTGGTAATCAAGCAGGGTGGTGGTTTGGGCATCGACGCGCAGGATGACGTCGCCGCCATTGCCGCCGTTGCCGCCGTCGGGTCCACCGAGGGGCTTGAACTTCTCGCGCTTAACAGAAACACAGCCGTGGCCGCCTGTTCCGCCGGATACGTGAAGTACTACCCGGTCTACGAAGGTCGCCACGTGTTTCTCCTCTATGTGGAAATTACTGCTTGAAGTGCGTGTTGCGCCGCTGTTGCGCGGCCGCCCGCCCTAGTAAATTCTAGTGCGGTTAAAAAGACAGATGGAGCGGGCCATACGGCCCGCTCCACCCGTTCAGAACGTGTTATTACTCTGCAGCTGCAGCAGCAACGATGTTCACTACGCGACGGCCACGGCGAGTACCGAACTCAACCGCGCCTGCCTGCAGGGCGAACAGGGTGTCGTCGCCACCGCGGCCGACACCGGCGCCCGGGTGGAAGTGGGTGCCGCGCTGGCGGACGATGATCTCGCCTGCGGAAACGACCTGGCCACCGAAGCGCTTTACGCCGAGGTACTGGGCGTTGGAGTCACGACCGTTGCGAGTGGAGCTCGCGCCTTTTTTATGTGCCATTTGAAATGCCTGCCTTTAAATTCTGGGGAATCTGTTGAAAACCTGAACAGCAACCAGTGGTTACTTGATACCGGTGATCTTGATCTTGGTCAGTTCTTGACGGTGACCCTGGCGCTTCTTGTAGCCGGTCTTGTTCTTGAACTTCTGGATGACGATCTTCGGACCACGGAGGTCTTCGAGGATCTCAGCCGTAACCTTGACCTTGGCCAGATCCGCAGCTGCGGAGGTGACCTTGTCACCGTCCACCAGGAGCAGTGCGGGCAGCTCAAGGGTGCTGCCGGCTCCACCGGGGACGCGGTTCAGGGTTACGTAGTCTCCAACGGAAACCTTTTCTTGGCGGCCGCCTGCGCGGACAATCGCGTACACCACTTGGGCACTCACTTCTCTCGACGTTTATTACTAAATTTGCGTGCGGAACCCCGATCCAAAAACGGGCCTGGTTCACGCTGTGCCTCAACGCCGTGGACTCCGGTACGGAATCCATGAGTCATCCCTCGAATAGTTCTAAATGAAAGGTCAGTTCCAAATGAACGGTTTCTAGGGGCATAACCCAAGTGTTGGCGTAAGCACCGAAGATCTAGATTACGCTAGTTTCGCCTTCGGCTGCAAATGAGGCCAGGTCCGGAGGCTGCCACGTGATGGCTGCCACAGACTGGCTATGCCGCCATCCGGTACCGTGCCCGTCCACCTTACCCTGCCGGCCGCGAAAAGCTCGGATCCTCACGCCGACACGCTGCAACGCCTGCGGGGGCAAGCCGCGTTCCGGTGCCTCCTCCCCGGAAGACCGGCTCAGCCGTGCAACCTTGGAGCATCGAAGAACGCCGTTTCATAGCGGCAGGATTGGGCAAACGCCTCCATCATCGCTGTGCACTCCGCGGGCGACGCAACCTGCGCGGCGGCATCCGTGATGTCGATCGCCTTGCGGGTGGCCTCCGCGAACGCCTCGTCCGCGTAGGTGCGCAGCCAATCCGCATAGGGGTGCTCGTCCGATACTCCGGCCTCGACAAACCCATGGTGGAGCCGCTGTCCCACCTCGGCGTACAACCAGTAGCAAGGCAACACGGCAGCAACCAGCACCGCATAGCTTCCCGACGCCGATGCCGCCAGCAAGTGGTCCACGTAGGCCTTGGTGACCGGGCCCAGCTCTCCGCTCACCTGGCGTCCACTGAGCCAATTCCGGTGCAGCTCGGATTCGACTTCAAGGCACATCTGCGAGCCGCGGGCCCAGAACAGCTGTTCGGTTTCACTCGGAGCGAGGGCGCTTGCCCGTGCCAGGACCCTGGAATAGCCGTTGAGATAGATGGCATCCTGGGACAGGTAGTAGCTGAACTGCGCTTCGCTGAGACCACCGGATTGCAAGTGCTGGATGAAGTCCAAGCCATAAATGGCTGCCAGTTCCGTTTGGGCGGCGTCCCACATCCGGACGGCGAAGTCCCCCGGTTGAAGGGCCTGCTGGAGCGCGTGGAAATGATGGATCGGCCCGTTGCCCTTCCCTACTTCCAGCACCTCGGACCGGGTCAGCGCCTCCTGGAGCCAGGGCTTGACGACACGCAAAGCAGACTCCCAATCGCCGAGCCGCGCCTTGGCCGTCGCCATCGCCGACGACAGGGAACATCCCGTCCCATGGCTATTGCGGGTCTCCACCCGTTGGCCGGCGAATTCCACCACGTCCTGGCTCAGGACTCCCCCGGTATTGACCAGGGCATCGGGGCAGCCGGCTCCCTGCAGATGGCCCCCCTTCACCAGGACGGTGTTTCCGCAGCTAGCGGCCAGGCGCTTGCCTTGCTCCAACGCCGATGCCCAATCAGTGGCAACAGGCTCGCCAAGCAGCATGGCCAATTCCGGAAGGTTGGGGGTCACCAGGTCTGCGAGGGGCAGCAGTTCCCGCAGTGCGGTTTCAGCGGACTCCGCGAGGAGCCTGTCGCCACTGGTCGCGATCATCACTGGATCCAGGACGACGACGGCGGGGCGCGCCTTGCCGAGCCAGCGGCGGACTTCGTGGATGACCGCCGCGTCCCCGAGCATGCCGATCTTGACGGCATCAACCGTGATGTCGTCGCTAATGGCGTCCAATTGCTGGCGCAGGAACTCCACGGGAGGCACATGGACGCCAGTGACGCCCTGTGTGTTTTGTACAGTGAGCGCCGTGATGACGGCCATGCCGTAGCCGCCATTGGCCGCAATGCTCTTCAGGTCTGCCTGGATCCCAGCACCACCTGAGGGGTCCGAGCCGGCGATGCTGAGGACCCTGGGGATGGGGCGCTGGATGGCCTTGAGCGGGTAGACAGATGATTGCGCCGAAACAGTCATGCGAGACATCCCTTCGCCGGTGCTAACCGGACAGGTTCAACGGGTCTGGTCTCAGCCGGCTCGGTGCGCGGCACCCCGTGTCAGTCCCCTAGCTTAACCCTGATCACGCCTCGCCCGCTGAAATCGCCCATTGCAACCGGACTGCCAGGGTCGGCGGATTGGCCCACAACGCCGAAACCCCGGCGGTTTCCACAGGAGCGGAAACGGCCGGGGCTTAGGCACGGTACTGCGTTCAGAGTTCGGACTTCGGCACACCGACGCCGAGGATGATCGGTTCCGCTGCCGCCGTCGGCTTCGTCGGGGCGGCGTCTGCCGCCTTGGCCTCGTGCGCGGCCCCACCGGAAGCAGCCGCGGCAACCTCGTGGTGCTCCACGTTGGTGGCGTTGGCGGCACCCTGGGCCCGGCTGGCGCTACGGTTGCGTCGGCCTCGGCGTCCACGCGAACCCGAGTCCGGGGATTCACCGCTTGCAACGGCTGCGGGGGCCTCTGCGGGGGTTTCCTTGGCTGACGTTGACGTCGTGGCGGTGTCCGGAGCTTCTCCGAGGCCTGCGAATGCCTGTGCCAATAGGTCCAGGCTCATGGCAGGTGTGCCACTTGCAGCCTCCTCTTCGTGGTGGACGAAAGGCAACGCAACTTCCTCGCCGCCGAATCGCAGCACAGGCTTCGAACGTTCCTCGCCACTCGAAGCAGCGGCCGGAGCCTGGACCGGGGCCGCTGGGGCCCGGACCGGGGTTACTTCCGCTGCGTGCCCGTCGGCGAGCAATTCCGCCGCGTGGTGGAGCTCGTCGTCGTGCAGGTGGGCAGCGTGGGCTGCAGCCGCGATGGTGGCAAGGGCTGCGCGGGTGGCTGCCTGCCGGTTCGGGTCGGTGGATTCCACAGTGTGGACCGGCACCGAAGGGGTGACGGGCAGTTCAGTGGTCCCCGGCCCCGTGCCGCGGCCGCGGCGACGCTTGCGCTGCTCGGGGCGGACGGCTGGCTGTGACTCCGTGCGCGGGTGGTGGTGTTCAGCTGCCACGACGTTGGCCCGACGGTGCTCCACGGGCTCGTCGTGCGTGACGATTCCGCGCCCTGCGCACGTCTCGCACTGCTCGCCGAAGACCTCCAGCAGGCCGGTGCCCATGCGCTTGCGGGTCATCTGGACCAATCCAAGCGAGGTCACCTCGGCGACCTGGTGCTTGGTACGGTCCCGGCCGAGGCACTCGACCAGGCGGCGCAACACGAGATCGCGGTTGGATTCCAGGACCATGTCGATGAAGTCGATGACGATGATTCCACCGATGTCGCGCAAGCGGAGCTGGCGGACCACTTCCTCGGCAGCCTCAAGGTTGTTCTTGGTGACGGTCTCCTCGAGGTTGCCGCCGCTGCCGGTGAACTTCCCGGTGTTGACGTCGACAACCGTCATGGCCTCCGTGCGGTCGATCACGAGCGAACCACCGGAGGGCAGGAAGACCTTGCGCTCCAAGGCCTTGTGGATCTGTTCGTCCACGCGCCATGCCGAGAAAATGTCCTGGTCCGAGGTCCACTTCTCGAGGCGTCCCACCAGGTCCGGCGCCACGTACGTGACGTAGGCCTCGATGGTGTCCCAGGCTTCATCGCCGGAGACGATGAGCTTGGAGAAGTCCTCGTTGAAGACGTCACGGACAACCTTGATGGTGAGGTCCGGTTCGCCGTACAGCAGTTCCGGAGCCAGGATCTTGGTGGACGTGGACTGGCTTTCGATGCCTTCCCACTGGGCCCGCAAGCGGTTGATATCGTGCGTCAGTTCTTCCTCGGAAGCACCCTCGGCGGCGGTGCGGACAATAACGCCCGCGTTCTCCGGGAGGCGGTCCTTGAGGATTTTCTTCAGGCGGTTGCGCTCGACGTCGGGCAGCTTGCGGGAAATTCCCGTCATTGACCCGCCCGGTACGTACACAAGGTAGCGGCCGGGAAGTGAAATCTGGCTCGTCAGGCGTGCGCCCTTGTGGCCCACCGGGTCCTTGGTGACCTGGACCAGCACGGAGTCGCCTGACTTCAGGGCGTTCTCGATGCGGCGCGGTTTGCCTTCCAGGGTGACGGCATCCCAGTTGACTTCACCGGCGTACAGTACGGCGTTGCGGCCGCGCCCGATGTCTACGAACGCGGCTTCCATCGACGGCAGCACGTTCTGGACCTTGCCCAGGTAGACGTTGCCGATGAGGGAATCCTGCTGCGTCTTGGACACGAAGTGCTCCGCGAGCACGCCGTCTTCGAGGACACCGATCTGGATCCTGTCGTCGCGCTGGCGAACGATCATCTGGCGGTCGACGGACTCACGGCGGGCCAGGAATTCGGCCTCGGTGATGACCTGGCGGCGGCGGCCGGTCTCGCGGGATTCGCGGCGGCGCTGCTTCTTTGCTTCAAGGCGGGTGGAGCCCTTGACGCTCGTGACTCGGTCGGAGCCGCTGGTGGACTCAACGTGCGCGCGGGGAGCGCGGACGCGGGTCACCGTGTTGGGGGGATCGTCGTCTCCGCCGCCCGTCAGTTCCAGGTCCTGATCGCCGCGACGACGGCGCCGGCGACGGCGGGAGGTCACGCCTTCTTCGAGGGCCTCCTCGGTACCGGCTTCTGCCTCGTCCTCGGATTCCGCAGAGGTTTCTTCTCCCGCGTCATCACGCTCGGTGCCCCGGCGTCCGCGACGGCCACGGCTGCGACGCCGACGGCGGCTGCCGGCTTCGTCCAGTTCGTTCTCCTCGGAACCTTCCTCAGCTTCGGCCCGCGGTTCCTCGTCGACGACGGCCGGACGGACAACGGCGCTCAAGTCAGGTGCCTGGAAGATCATGGACGTGACGGAGGCAGGTTCCAGGAACAGCGACGCGATCGGACTTGCGGCTTCGGCGTCGACGGCCGGCTCCCCGGTGGTTTCCTCGGGCGCGGGCTCCTCGGCCGGCGGCTCCACAGTGGTTTCCCCGGGCGACGCAACGTCGGCAGCCGGTGTTTCAACCGGGGCTTCTTCGGCAACGGGCTCGGCGCTCTTTGCCCTCGTCGTACGACGCCGGCGGACCGGTTTTTCGGGGGCGGCTTCGGCCTCTGGTGCTATTTCAGGTACGACGGCGGCAGCAGCCTCCGGTGCCTCGCCACCTTCCGTGGACGCTTCTTCAGCGAAACCCGGCAGCGGCTCGGTGGTTTCGACCTTCTTTCGAGCCCTGGTGCGCCGGACGGGAGCCTTGGGCGTTTCCGCGTCGCTCGCTTCGGCGACAGGCTCGGCGGCGGTTGCGGCAGCTCCGGCGTCGGGGGCTTCATCCGCGGCGACCGTCTTCGGTGCAGCCTTGCGGCGGGTGCGGGTGACCTTTTTAGGTGCTTCGGTGGTCTCGGTGGACGCCGCATCTTCGGCGGCGGCTACAACTTGCTCGTTATCCATATGTGGCAACACTCCTGCCCTTGCGCAACCGCCACATCCGGTGCCCAGAGGGGCAATATTGTCAAAACCCGCAGGCGTTGACAGAAGTCAGTAGTAGTCTTTCCGGTTCGCACCAGCATGGGGGTGCGGCATCCACGGAAAGCCGGCTTCGCTCCAAACCCGTTGTTCTAATGCCACAACCAGGTGCCGTCCATGGTCACTGCGGCCCTGCCGGGGATCATTGGATCCTGGGCATGCCCTGCAAATGATTGGCGGTCTTGGGAACAAGATACCGGACCGGATTCCGCATGTGGATCGGCTTCCGGCCATGTTCATTCTCTCACACGTCCGCACTCCCGGCAGGAAGCATGCCCTGAAAGCTTCCGTGCCGCCGCCTTTGCTGGACGCGTCCTCCAGCCTCCGCGGCTAGAATCCTCCCAAGAGCAGTCCCCGGTCCTGCGCCGGGCCATCCAGAAAAGGACAGCCAACCATGCCGAGCCCCGCCAGCCCGAACCTGGCCAATAACGATGCCCGCTCCCTCAGGCAGGAGGGAACCGGCAGGCACACCGACGACGCAGCCATGCCGCGCATGGTCCGCGACCGCCCCTTTGCCTGGCTCTTGCTCGCCACCGGCGCGGTCGCGTGGCTTGCGTCCGGCGCACTCGTGCTGGAAAAGCTGCAGGTTCTCATGGACCCCAACCACATAACGGCCTGCGACCTCAATCCGTGGGTGTCCTGTGGCAGCGTCATGAAAACACCGCAGAGTTCGGTTTTCGGTTTCCCCAACATGTTCATCGGGATTGTCGCCTTCGCCGTGATCATCACCACCGCCATGGCGATCTTTGCCGGGGCCAAGTTCGCCCGCTGGTATTGGATCGGACTGCAGACGGGCGTCACACTGGGGTTCATCTTCATCGTCTGGCTCTGGTCCCAGGCCCTGTATGTCATCCATATCCTGTGCCCGTTCTGCATGGTGGTGTGGGCATGCATGATCCCGCTCTTCGTCTTCGTGACCATCAGGAACGTGGCGCACGGAGTCATTCCAGCGCCCGCAGGCCTGGCCAAGATCCTGAGCGAATCCGGTTGGATCATTTCCGCGCTGCTCTACGTTGGCGTGATCGCCAGTATCTTCTTTGCCTTCATCAACGTCTTCATCGGTACGTCGGGTTACTAAGCACCAACCCGTCAAAAGCGGAAGGGGCCCATGTTCGCGTGAACATGGACCCCTTCCGCTTTTGGTGTGTCTGAAAACTACGCGCCGAACCAGATCTTGATCTCGCGCTCGGCGGAATCCACCGAATCGGAACCGTGGACCAGGTTCTGCTGCACAGCCAGGCCCCAGTCACGGCCGAAGTCACCGCGGATGGTGCCGGGCGCCGCCGTCGTCGGGTCCGTGGTTCCAGCAAGGGAACGGAAGCCTTCGATCACGCGGTGGCCCTCGAAGATGGCAGCGACAACCGGGCCGCTGAGCATGAACTCGACCAGCGGCTCGTAGAACGGCTTGCCCAGGTGCTCTTCGTAGTGCTGCTCAAGGAGATCGCGGGTTGCGTTGACCTTCTTCAATTCGACCAAGGAGTATCCCTTGGACTCGATGCGGGCGAGGATGCTGCCGCTCAAGTTACGGGCGACGCCGTCGGGCTTGATCAGTACAAGGGTGCGCTCAATGCTCACGGTTGCTCCAATGTTGGATGTGTGGGTTTCCCAGCCAGTTTACGGGGTTTCGCTCAGGCGACGCCCGCGCTGCCCCCAGAGTCCCCGTGCGAAGCGTTCCATTCGGCTTGCTCACGATCACGCTGGGCGTTCTCGCGGTCGATTCTCATGCCGGCACGGATGCCGTACCACCAGCAGGCCGCGAACAGGACTCCCACCACGAACATCGTGGGCTCGACGAAGCCGGAAAGAATCAAGACCAGCTGCATTACCCAGCCGACCCCGATGCCCCACGGCTTGCTAAGCACGGCACAGGCCAGGATCAGGATGACGCTCAGGCTGATGCCGAAGGTCAGGATCAGGGCCGGCTGCACCTCTCCGCGCTTCAGTCCGAAGACTGCCAAGGTGGCGAAGAACGCGACGAAGGCCTCCAAAAGCAGGACGGTCGAAGCGAACATCACCTTGGTGGAGCGGCGCTTCTTGGGCATCCCGGGCCGCCATTCGCGCTGGGCTTTGGTGAGTTTGGCCATGCTCAGGAACCAACCTTCCCCAGGAGCATGCGGGCCTCGGCCACCACGGTGATGGAACCCGTGACGAGTACGCCGCCGGCCAGGTCATCGTTCGCTTCGGCACGCTCCACGGCCCACTCGATCGCGTCATCCAGCTTCTCGGCGATGTGGACATTGTCCGCACCGAAGCCAAGGTCGACGGCGAGATCGGCCAGTTGCGCCGCCGGGATGGCCCTCGGCGAGCTGGACTGTGTGAAGCAGAACTCCTCTGCCAGTCCACCCAGCGATTCCTTGAGCTGCCGCAGGATTTCCTCCGCGTCCTTTTCCTTGAGGACCCCGAGGACCACCACCAGCTTGCTGAAGCTGAAGGCCTCTTCAATTGCCTCGGCCGAGACGCGGATGCCGTCAGGGTTGTGGGCCGCATCCACGATGATCGTGGGAGCGGTGCGCACCACTTCAAGACGGCCAGGCGACGTGACGCTGCCGAACGCTTCGCGCAGGAGGTCGCCGTCGAGCTCCTTTTCACCGCCACCGAAGAACGCTTCAAGCGCCGCGACCGCGACGGCCGCGTTCTCGGCCTGGTGGGCGCCGTGCAAGGGGAGCAGCAGGTCCTGATAGCGGCCCGCGAGCCCCTGGATGGTCAGGACTTGGCCTCCGACGGCAACGCTGCGGGACTCGACGCCGAATTCGACGCCTTCGAAGCGGAACGGCACCCCAACCTCGCGCGCCTTCTCAAGGAGCACCTGCGCGGCGTCCACCGGCTGGGCCGCGCTGATCAGGAAGCCGCCGGGCTTGATGATTCCGGCCTTCTCGCGGGCGATGTCCTCGGTGGTATCGCCGAGGAGATCCGTGTGGTCAAGCGAAATCGGCGTCACCACGGAAACCTGTCCATCGCCCACATTCGTGGCGTCGGTGATGCCGCCGAGCCCCACTTCAATCACGGCGACGTCCACGGGTTGGTCCGCGAAGATCGCGAAGCCCAGGATGGTCAGGCACTCGAAGTACGTGAGCCTGGGCTGGCCATCCGCCTCGAGCTCCTTGTCCACGATTTCGAGGTACGGACGGATCTCGTCCCAGATCCGGACAAAGGTCTCGTCCGAAACCGGCTCGCCGTCGATGCTGATGCGCTCGGTGACCTTCGACAGGTGCGGACTCGTATAACGGCCTGTGCTCAATCCGTGGGCACGAAGCCCGGCCTCGATCATCCGGGCTGTTGAGGTCTTGCCGTTGGTGCCCGTGATGTGGATGATCGGGAACGCCTTGTTGGGCTCCCCCAGCACATCCATCGCCCGGTACAGGGGCGCGAGCCGCGGCTCCATTTTGTTTTCCGGGGCGCGGCCCAGGAGTTCGGCGTAGACGCTTTCTACGGAGAATTCGTCGCTCATATACTAGGCCTCGATCTTGGTAACGGTGATCTGCGGCTCGGCGGCGTCGCCGGAGACGACGGGGTCGAGCTTGAGGGACAGGGTTTCGGTCTTGACCAGCTCTTCGTTGGCGCGCAAGGCGTCAACGACGTCGTGGACGGCCAGGACCGTGGTGTGGATGCGGTCACTGACGTTCAGTCCTGCGTCCTTGCGGGCCTGCTGGATGGCGCGGACCATGTCCCGCGCCAGGCCTTCGGCTGCCAGTTCCGGAGTGACTTCGGTGTTCAGGACCACGAAGCCGCCGCCCGGAAGGACAGCGACGGCCGCGGACGAGCCGTCAGCAGATTCCGCGACGACAGTCTCGAGCGTGTACTCCTGCGGTTCCAGCTCGAGGCCGCCCGCCGTGACCACTCCCGCATCGGAAACAGACCAGTCGCCGGACTTGGAACCCTTGATGGCCTGCTGGACGTTCTTGCCCAGTCGCGGACCTGCCGCGCGGGCATTGACCACGAGTTTCTGCTCGACGCCGAATTCCTCCGGCGACGCCGTGGCGGCGTCGAGGAGGCGCACGGAACGCAGGTTCAGTTCATCCGCGATGACGGCGGCGAAGCCTGCCAGCGCATCAGCACCGGGTGCCACCACAGTGAGTTCCTGCAGCGGCAAGCGAACGCGGAGGTTGGCGGCCTTGCGCAGGCTGGAACCGGTGGAGCAGATCTGCTGGACCCGGTCCATCGCCTCGACGAGTTCCGGGTTCGCCGGGAACAGCGACGCCTCGGGCCAGTCAGCCAAGTGCACGGAGCGCCCGCCGGTCAGGCCGCGCCAGATCTCCTCGGAAACCAAAGGAAGGAGCGACGCCGAGACTCGGCAGACCGCTTCGAGCGCCGTGTAGAGGGCGTCGAAGGCGTCGGTGTTCTCGTCGAAGAAGCGCTGGCGGCTGCGGCGGACATACCAGTTGGTGAGCATATCCAGGTAGCTGCGCAGTTCATCGCAAGCCCCGGAAATGTCGTATTCGTCCAGGCTGGAGGTGACGTTGCGGACGAGGTCACCGGTGTTTGCCAGCAAGTACTGGTCCATGGTGTCCGTGTAGCCGTCGTAGCGCAGCTTGGCGTCATAGCCGGCGGCTGTCCCATCCACTGTGTGGGAAGCGTTCGTGTACAGCGTGAAGAAGCTGTACACGTTCCACAGCGGCAGGATGACTTGGCGGACGCCGTCGCGGATTCCCTGTTCGGTGACCACGAGGTTGCCCCCGCGCAGGATGGGGCTGGACATCAGGAACCAGCGCATGGCGTCGGAGCCGTCGCGGTCCAGGACCTCGGAGACGTCCGGGTAGTTGCGCAGGCTCTTGGACATCTTTTGCCCGTCCGAACCCAGCACGATGCCATGGCTGATCACATTGCGGAAGGCCGGCCGGTCGAAGAGTGCCGTGGACAGGATGTGCAGCATGTAGAACCAGCCGCGGGTCTGCCCGATGTACTCGACGATGAAGTCGGCAGGGTTGTGGGTGTCGAACCATTCCTCGTTCTGGAACGGATAGTGCACCTGCCCGTAGGGCATGGAGCCCGAGTCGAACCAGACATCCAGGACGTCCTCCACCCGGCGCATGGTGGACTGGCCCTCTTCAGGCGAGCGCGGGTCGTCCGGGTTGGGCCGGGTCAGGTCGTCGATGAACGGGCGGTGCAGGTCGACTTGGCCGTCGTTGTTCATCGGAAGGCGGCCGAAATCGGCCTCCATCTCGGCGAGGGAGCCGTAAACGTCCGTGCGCGGGTACTCGGGGTCGTCGGACTGCCACACCGGGATGGGCGAGCCCCAGTAGCGGTTGCGGCTGATGGACCAGTCGCGGGCGTTGGCCAGCCACTTGCCGAACTGTCCGTCCTTGACGTTGCCCGGGATCCAGTTGATCTCCTGGTTCAGTTCGGACATCCGGTCCTTGAACTTGGTGACCTCCACGTACCAGGAGGACACGGCACGGTAGATCAGGGGGTTGCGGCAGCGCCAGCAGTGCGGGTAGCTGTGCTCGTAACTGGCCTGGCGAACCAAGCGACCGCCGGAACGCAGTGCCTGGGTGATCGGCTTGTTGGCATCGAACACCTGCAGCCCGGAGATTTCGGCGAGCGATCCGTGCGCGAACAGGTGGAGGAACTTGGCGCCCTCGTCGACGGAAAGGACCACGGGGATGCCCGCGTCCTCACAGACTTTCTGGTCGTCCTCGCCGTAGGCCGGAGCCTGGTGGACGATGCCCGTACCGTCGGTGGTGGTGACGTAGTCCGCCACGAGGAAACGCCAGGCGTTCTGGGTGCCGTACTTCTCGGTATCGGAGAAGTAGTCCCAGAGCGGCTCGTACTCCAGGCCGGCCAACTCGGTGCCCGTGTAGCTTGCCGTGACGGCGGCGGTAGCGGCAGCGCCGTCGTCGTACCCCAGATCCTTGGCGTAGGTGCCGAGGAGATCGGCGGCCAGCAGGAAGCTGCCCCTCACCGGAGCCTCCGCGGAGGCGGCCTTGATCCCGTTGGGACCGGCCGGAACCACCGCGTAAGAAATGTCGGGCCCGACGGCGAGCGCCAGGTTGGTGGGCAGCGTCCAGGGGGTCGTGGTCCACGCGAGCGCCTGCACGCCTTCAAGGGACTTGGAGAGTTCCGCCTCCCCTGCCTTGATGGGGAAGGTCACGGTGACGGTCTGGTCCTGGCGGTTCTTGTAGACATCGTCATCCATGCGCAACTCATGGTTGGACAGCGGCGTCTCGTCCTTCCAGCAGTACGGCAGGACGCGGTACCCGTTGTAGGTGAGGCCCTTCTCGTGGAGCTGCTTGAAGGCCCAAAGGACAGACTCCATGTACTCGACGTTGAGGGTCTTGTAGTCGTTGTCGAAGTCCACCCAGCGTGCCTGCCGCGTGACGTAGCTCTTCCATTCGTCCGCGTACTTCATGACCGAGGCGCGGCAGGCGTCGTTGAATTTGTCTATGCCCATCGCTTCGATCTGGGTCTTGTCCGTCATGCCCAGTTGCTTCATGGCCTCAAGTTCGGCGGGCAAGCCGTGGGTGTCCCAGCCGAAGCGCCGTTCGACGCGCTTGCCGCGCTGGGTCTGGTAGCGGCCCACCAGGTCCTTGGCGTAGCCGGTCAGGAGGTGGCCGTAGTGGGGCAGCCCGTTGGCGAAGGGAGGACCGTCATAGAAGACGAACTCGTTACTGCCGGGGTGCCCTCCGGGCAGGTCCGCGCTGCGGTTGTCGATGCTGGCTTGGAAGGTGCCGTCTTCATCCCAGTACTTGAGGATGCGCTCTTCGATCTCCGGGAACTTCACGGAGGCGGACACCCCTCGTGGGGTGCCGGAGAGAGCTGTGGAGGCCTTGGGGTAATACGTCATCTCTTCATCCTGGGTTGAGCCGGTGAACACAAAGTTTCATTCAGGATGCGAGGACGGCGCCAGCTGCGTTGTTTCCAACAGCGCCGGTACCGCGGTACCACCTCACTTACCGCCGCTGGCGCGGCCCCTTCGAAGAGGAGCTGTTCCGGCGTCGGCCGCTCATTGCTGCTGTGACGGGCTTACCCGTCCGGTTCTACTGACCCCCGGGGTGGCGGGGGCGTTCTTCCGGAAGCTCACCGGTGATGTCCGGGTCAAAGCTTGTGCCACAAGTCTAGCGGCAGCGGCACTGCGAGCTCCACTTGGGCTGCCGCGCGGGCGTCGGCGACGCCGGGACCCTAGCCCTTGCGGATCAACTTGTGGGTAGCGGCCTGCGCCACCGGGCGGACGATGATCTCGTCCAGGTTGATGTGGTGCGGCAATGAGACCGCGTACTTGACGACGTCGGCGACGTCCTCCGGGGTGAGCGGCTTCTCGACGCCGGCGTATACCTTGGCTGCCGCGGTGGCATCGCCGAGGCGGTTGAGAGCGAATTCCTCCGTGCGGACTAGGCCGGGTGCCACCTCGATGACGCGGATGTTGTTCTCGGCTTCCTCCAGGCGCAGGGCGCCGGTCATGGCGTGCTGGGCGAACTTTGCCGCGTTGTACCCGCCGCCGCCTTCGTAGGCCGTGAATCCCGCCGTCGACGTCAGGTTCAAAACGGTGCCCTCGCCGTTGGCCCGCAGCATCGGGAGGAAGGCCCGGGTCAGCTTCAGGGTGCCGAGCACGTTGACTTGGTACATCCAGTCCCAGTCCTCGGTCTGGGCATTGGCCAGGGTGTCGGCGCCCCGCGCACCGCCGGCAATGTTGATGAGCGTGTCCGCTCCCCCTGCTTCGGTGACGGCTGAGAGCAAGGCCGCGACGTCGTCGTCGTTGGTGATGTCCGCGGCGAACGGCACGGCGCCGCTCTCGGCGCCGAGTGCCTCAAGCCGCTCGGCACGGCGGGCGACGGCGAATACCTTCCAACCCTCGGCGGTGAGGGCCCTCACCGTGGCTTCGCCGATTCCCGTGCTGGCGCCGGTCACTACTGCGGTCTTCGTCTGTACTTCCTCAGTCATGGCACCACCCTAACGCGGTTCACCGGGAGAAACCGCACGCCCAAGGATGTGGGCGATCGACGGAGACAGCGGGCCGGCGGAGAAGCCGAAACGCTCACTGTGCAGCACCTGGAAGCCGGCTGCGCCGATCGCGTGCAGTGTATTGCGGTTGGGATGGCAGCCTCCGGCCATGTGCCGTCAGGCCGGAGTGAGAAGATCTTCGACGGCAGCGGGAAACCGCTTGTCCGAGCGCACGTGCTCGTAGAACGCCAGGGTTCCGCCGGGCCGAAGCACCCGGCGGATTTCCGCCAGCGCGTCCGCCTGGTCCGCGACGCTACAGAGGACAAGGCTGACTACGACGGCGTCCGCCTCGCCGTCGGCCGCTGGAATATTTTCGGCGGTTCCGGGAACAACCGTGACCGGCACTGCGGCAAGCCCTGCCTTGGATCCAGCAAGTTCCCTGAGGTAGTCATCAGGTTCAACCGCGAGGACACTTTCCACGGTGGCCGGGTACAGGCCGAACGACGAGCCCTCGCCGGCGCCGACCTCGATGACGCGGCCTCGCAGGCCAGCCAGCAGGGTGCGCCGGTGTTCGGTGCCGCCGCGCAGGTTTATCGCCGGAACCGCCCGGGCGTAGGCCCGCGCGAAGCGCGGATGCTGCGGCGTGGTCATGTGTCCGTCTTGGCGGCGCCCAGCAGAAACTCCACCAGGACGCGGGCGTGATTGATTTCAGGGTCCCTGGCGCCGTAGAGCAGCGTGACGCGCTTTTCCGCGGCCGCCAGCTCCAGCAGCTGCTCCACGGCGGGATTCTGTTCCAGCTCAGCCTGGTACGAGCGGCGGAAGTCCTCGAATCGCTCCTGCATATGGGCAAACTCGGTACGGAGGGGCGGCGAGGGAGCGATCTCCTTGAGCCAGAGATCCAGGTGGGCGCGTTCCTTGGATACCCCTCGCGGCCACAGCCTGTCGACCAGAACCCGGTAGCCGTCGTCGTCCGCTGCTTCGTCATAGATGCGCTTGATAACCAAAACGTCCTTGAGTTCCGTCATGGCCCGCATGCTACTGCACCCCTGCGTGCCACGGAACAAAGGGCGCCATGAAACAATTGGCCCATGGCTGAATCAACGCAGGGTACAGACACGCCCGCCACCGCCCCCATCAACGTTCCCGACAAGCCGGCCCTTGAAGGCCTCGAGGCTGCCCTGACGCAGCGCTGGCTGGACGAAGGAACCTACAAGTTCAACCCGGACACCACCCGGGAGCAGGTCTACTCGATCGACACTCCCCCGCCCACCGCATCCGGTTCGCTCCACGTGGGCCACATGTTCTCGTTCACGCAGACGGATGTCCAGGCCCGCTACATGCGCATGACCGGCAAGAACGTCTTCTACCCGATGGGCTGGGACGACAACGGGCTGCCTACCGAGCGCCGCGTCCAGAACTACTACGGCGTCCGCTGCGATCCCGCCATTCCCTACAACGCCGACTACCGCCCGCCGGCACAGCCGGCCAAGAACCAGCGCGATTTCGACGTCGTCTCGCGCCAGAACTTCATCGAACTCTGCGAGGAACTCGCCGTCGAAGACGAAAAGGTCTTCGAGAACCTGTTCCAGACACTCGGCCTGTCCGTTGACTGGGACCTCACCTACCGCACCATCGACGACACCTCCCGTGCGGTGTCCCAGCGTGCCTTCCTCGCGAACCTGAACGCCGGTGACGCCTACATGGCCGAGGCCCCCACCCTGTGGGACGTGACGTTCCGTACCGCCGTCGCGCAGGCCGAACTCGAGGACCGCGAGGTTGCCGGCGCGTACTACCGCTACCCTTTCTTCACCGCTGACGGCGAGAAGATCTACATCGAGACAACACGTCCGGAACTCCTCGCCGCGTGCGCCGCGTTGGTGGCGAACCCCGACGACGAGCGCTACCAGCCGCTGTTCGGCAAGACCGTCACGTCTCCCCTGTTCGACGTCGAACTCGAGGTCAAAGCCCATCCGCTCGCCAAGGCGGACAAGGGTTCCGGCATCGCCATGGTCTGTACCTTCGGCGACCTGACCGACGTCACCTGGTGGCGCGAGCTGCAGTTGCCCACCCGCGCCATCATGGGCCGCGACGGCCGCATCATCGCCGAGACACCCGAGTGGATCACCACCGACGCCGGCAAGGAAGCCTACGCGGCGATTGCCGGCAAGACTGCGTTCTCTGCCAAGGAGGCGGTGGTCGAGCTTCTCGCCGCCGCCGATTTGCTGGATGGCGAGCCCAAGAAGATCACGCACCCCGTGAACTTCTTCGAAAAGGGCGACAAGCCCCTTGAAGTTGTCACCTCGCGCCAGTGGTACATCCGCAATGGCGGACGGGACGAGGACCGCCGCGAGCGGTTGATCGCGCGCGGACACGAGATCGAGTTCCACCCGTCGTTCATGCGTTCCCGCTACGAGAACTGGATTTCCGGGCTGAACGGTGACTGGCTCGTTTCACGCCAGCGCTTCTTCGGTGTGCCGATCCCCGTCTGGTACCCGCTGGATGCCCAGGGCAACCCGGACTACGAGAACCCGATCCTGCCGTCCGACGAGTCCCTTCCCGTGGACCCTGCGGCGGACGCGGCCCCCGGCTTCGACGAGTCCCAGCGCGAGCAGCCCAGTGGCTTCATCGGCGACGCGGATGTCCTGGACACCTGGGCCACGTCTTCGCTGACCCCGCAGATCGTGGGCGGCTGGAGCCGTGACGAGGAACTGTTCGGCAAGGTCTACCCCTTCGACCTCCGGCCGCAGGGCCACGACATCATCCGCACCTGGCTCTTCTCCTCGGCTGTCCGGGCAGATGCCCTGCAGGACAGCGCGCCGTGGAAGCACGCCGCCATCTCGGGCTGGATCCTGGACCCGGACCGCAAGAAGATGTCCAAGTCCAAGGGCAACGTGGTTGTTCCCACCGACGTCCTGAACGAATTCGGCTCCGACGCCGTCCGTTACTGGGCCGCCTCGGCCAAGCTCGGCGCCGACACCGCCTACGAGATCGCCCAGATGAAGATCGGGCGCCGCCTGGCCATCAAGCTGCTCAATGCCTCCAAGTTCGTGTTGAACCTGGGCGCCACGGAGAACTCGGTGGTCGGCGCGGACCTCTCCGTCCTGAGCAACCCCTTAGACCGGGCATTGCTCGCGCAGCTGGCCGATGTCGTGGCACAGTCCACCAAGGCGTTCGACAACTACGACTACGCCCGCGCCCTGCAGATCACGGAATCGTTCTTCTGGCAGTTCACGGACGACTACGTGGAGCTCATCAAGGACCGCGCCTACGGTGCGGCCGGCGAGACCGAGCAGGCATCCGTGCTTGCTGCCCTTGCCACCACGCTGGATGCGCTGTTGCGCCTGTTCGCGCCGTTCCTGCCCTTCGCCACCGAAGAGGTCTGGAGCTGGTGGCGCACGGGTTCGGTCCACCGCGCGGCGTGGCCGGCAGCAGTGGAAATCGTCGACGGCGACACCACCATGCTGGGCACCGTCGGCATCGCGCTGAGCGGCATCCGCAAGGCCAAGTCCGAGGCCAAGGTCAAGCAGCGCACCGAGGTCCTGTCGGCCACGATCACCGCTACCGAGTCATTTGTGGCACAGCTGGAAGCCGGACTGGGAGACCTGAAGGCCGCGGCCAACGCCCAGGAGATTTCACTGGTGGCCGGGGACGGCGAACTCACGGTGAGCGACGTAGTCCTGGCGCCTGCCGAGGAACCCGCCCAGGCGTAGTTTGGAAGAGCCCGGGAGTTTTTCCGGGCCGCCCGGGAAGTTCCAGGCACTTGGGATTTCAGGGCAAAGGGGAAGCCCCATCAGCGTTTAGCCGTTGGTGGGGCTTCGACTTTTCGGCTGCCCGGTGACGTCTTGGCAGTCTGGCGGAATCCTCGGACTTTCAGGTCTTCCTACCTCGTCACTGGTAGCTTGCATCCAACTTTGCCGAAGGCTGCGTCAGATGCATATCACTGAATCTCTGGTTTCCGTGTCCCTCTTCTTTCGAAGTGGGTAAGTTCTATTCTTGACCCGCTCCCCGGCCAGCACAAGCCCCCTTCACGAACTACTGGCATGTAATTCGGACGCCTCGCTGCGGGCCTCCGGGGTTCTGGGTGCCGGTGCTTTGTGGCACAGTGTTGCTATGCCAGAACTTCCCGAGGTGGCCGGGCTGACTGCCTTTCTGGGCAGGAATCTTCTCGGTGCCGAACTGACGAAGATCCAGATCACCTCTTTTGCCGTGCTGAAGACAGCCGATCCCCCTTACTCAGCGCTGGAGGGTCGCAAGATCGTCGGTGTGGAACGCTTCGGAAAGTTCGTCAGCCTCGACGCCGAAGGCATCCATTTCATCTTCCACCTCGCCAAGGCCGGGTGGCTCCGGTACACGGAGCAGCCGTCGCAAACCCAGCTTCGGATGGGCGGCAGCAATATTGCGGCAAGGATTGGCTTCACCAAGAGCGACGGTTCAACCCACGTCGGAGTGGACCTGACGGAGGCCGGGACGAAGAAAAGCCTGGCCGTATACGTGGTGCGCAGGCCCCTGGACGTTCCGGGAATAGCGACCCTTGGCCCGGACCCGCTGAGCCCGGCCTTCACGGAGGAGACCTTGGCCGGAATCCTTTCCACAAACGCGCACCAGATCAAGGGAGTCCTTCGGAGCCAAGGCGTCATCGCGGGCATCGGGAACGCCTATAGCGACGAGATCCTTCACGCAGCCAGGATTTCACCGTTCGCGATCGCCAAGTCGCTGGACAAGGACACCACCCGTGTCCTCTATGAGTCCATCGAAAGCGTCCTGGGTGCGGCTGTGGCCGCCGCCGTCGGGAAAGCGTCAAGCGAACTCAAGGACACCAAGCGGAACACCATGCGGGTCCACGGCAGGGCGGGCCAGCCTTGCCCCGTGTGCGGAACCACGATCCGCGAGGTGTCCTTTGCCGACACGTCATTGCAGTATTGCCCTGGCTGCCAGACAAACGGAAAGATCCTCGCAGACCGTCGAACGTCGCGGTTCCTGAAATAGCCTGGCCCACGGCTCAAGCTGGTTGAATTCCGGGCTAGTTGAATTCCGGGCTTTCCGTGCGGCTGCGTTTGAGTTCGAAGAAGTGCGGGTACCCGGCCAAGGTGACGGTGGCGTCCCAGATCCGGCCGGCTTCCTCGCCACGGGGAATACGGGTGAGGACAGGACCGAAGAAGGCCGTGCCGTTGACGGCGACCACGGGGGTGCCAACATCCTGGCCCACCAAGGAGATCCCCGATTCATGGCTTGCACGCAGCTGGACGTCGTATTCCTCGGAATCGGCGAAACGTGCCAACTCGGCGGGAAGGCCGGTTTCAGCCAGGGCCTTCGAGATGACCTCGGCGAAATCCTTGATGCCTTCGTGGTGGATGAGGGACCCCATCGCGTCGTACAACGGCTTGACGTATTCGTCTCCGTGCAGCTCGCGGGCGGCAATGATGACCCGGACAGGTCCCCAGCCCTGCTTCATCTTCTCGGTGTATTCGGCAGGCAGTTCGCGGCCTTCGTTGAGGACCGAGAGACTCATGACGTTCCAGTTAGTCTCGATGCCGCGGACGTCTTCCACTTCACCGATCCAGCGGGATGTCACCCAGGCAAATGGGCACATGGGATCGAACCAGAAATCGACCTTGTTGGCGGTCTGCTCGGGCACAGGGAACTCCTTCGATAGGCGTAAGGGGCGCGGGTAGGCGGACGAAAACGGTGTCCGGCACCAATCATGCCAACCTCTGGCTAGGCGGACTTATTCCGACGCTTCGCAATGACCTCGTGCGCGATCATGGTGGGCTGGCCCTTCTTGTTCACGGCATCGGCAGTGATGACGACGCTGGCGATGTCGTCCCTGCTTGGCAGGTCGAACATGACCGGTAGCAGCACTTCCTCCATGATGGCACGCAGGCCGCGGGCTCCGGTGCCACGTTCAAGGGCTTGGTCCGCGATCGAGTCCAGGGCGTCGTCGTCGAACAAAAGCTCCACGCCGTCCAGCTGAAACATCTTCTGGTACTGCTTGATCAGGGCGTTCTTGGGCTTGGAGAGAATCTGGATGAGCGCGGAACGGTCAAGGTTGGACACAGTGGTGATCACGGGCAGGCGCCCGATGAATTCGGGAATCAGCCCGAACTTGAGCAGATCCTCCGGCATCACCTCGCCATAGCTGTCCACGTTGTCCTTGACCTCGTTGAGCGGGGCCCCGAAGCCTATGCCTTTGCGGCCGGACCGCGATCCAATGATGTCCTCGAGCCCGGCGAACGCACCGGCCACAATGAACAGCACGTTGGTGGTGTCGATCTGGATGAATTCCTGGTGCGGGTGTTTGCGTCCGCCCTGGGGCGGAACCGAGGCCACTGTGCCTTCGAGGATCTTAAGAAGCGCCTGCTGCACACCCTCGCCGGACACATCGCGCGTGATGGACGGATTCTCGCTCTTGCGCGAAATCTTGTCGATCTCGTCGATGTAGATGATGCCTTGTTCGGCCTTCTTGACGTCGTAGTCGGCGGCCTGGATGAGCTTCAGGAGGATGTTTTCGACGTCTTCGCCAACGTAACCGGCCTCCGTCAGGGCCGTGGCGTCGGCAACAGCGAACGGTACGTTCAGGCGGCGGGCAAGGGTTTGTGCCAAGTAGGTCTTGCCGCAGCCGGTGGGACCGATCAGCAGGATGTTGGACTTGGCGATCTCCACGTCCTCATGGTGTCCACCTTCACCGAGGCCGGTCTTCGGTGCGTGGCCCGCTTGGATGCGCTTGTAGTGGTTGTAGACCGCGACGGCGAGGGAGCGTTTCGCGGGCTCCTGCCCAATGACGTATTCCTGGAGGAAGTCGAAGATCTCCCGCGGCTTGGGCAACTCGAAGCTACCGAGATCCGATACTTCGGCGAGCTCCTCTTCGATGATCTCGTTGCAGAGTTCGATGCACTCGTCGCAGATGTACACGCCGGGCCCGGCAATCAGCTTCCGAACCTGCTTTTGGCTCTTTCCGCAGAAAGAACACTTCAGCAGATCCGTGCT
The DNA here is from genome assembly GCF_030209785.1 of Arthrobacter sp. efr-133-TYG-120. NCBI lineage: Bacteria > Bacillati > Actinomycetota > Actinomycetes > Micrococcales > Micrococcaceae > Arthrobacter > Arthrobacter sp. efr-133-TYG-120. The sequence goes on along the minus strand of NZ_JARVRI010000032.1, from coordinate 49,695 downwards.
CTCGCCAATCCGAGCCATGTGGGAATCCCTTCGTTTCATGCGGGTGGTGCAGCCCCGTACCTATCCGCGATTTCGCGCCGATCGCAGCGGGGGCGCCACCATGACAACTTCCACTGTAGGACACAATGGGCTGCTTGGGTTGAAACAGAACGCCGATGCGGTCCATATTTCCTGAACCGCACCGGCGTCGAGTTTTGGCCAGTTACCTGGCGATAGCCTGGGGCTTGATCTTGCGGGAATCGAGCACCTGGTCGATCAATCCGTAGTTCATTGCCTCGGCAGCGGTGAGGATCTTGTCGCGCTCGATATCGTTGTTGACCTGTTCCGGCGTCCGACCGGAGTGCTTGGCCAGCGTGTCCTCAAGCCATGAGCGCATGCGCATGACTTCTGCGGCCTGGATCTCGAGGTCGGAAGCCTGGCCCCCTTGGCCGCCGGACAGCGACGGCTGGTGGATCAGGACCCGGGCGTTGGGCAGGGCGAGGCGTTTGCCCGCCGTACCTGCCGCGAGCAGCACAGCCGCCGCGCTGGCCGCCTGGCCGAGGCACACGGTCTGGATCTCCGGACGAATGTACGTCATCGTGTCGTAGATCGCCGTCATGGCCGTGAACGAGCCACCCGGGGAGTTGATGTACAACGTGATGTCGCGGTCCGGGTCCGTGGACTCGAGCACCAGCAGCTGGGCCATGATGTCGTCGGCAGAAGCGTCGTCAACCTGCACACCGAGAAAGATGATGCGGTCCTCGAAGAGTTTCGTGTACGGGTCCTGGCGCTTGAAGCCGTAGGGCGTGCGCTCCTCGAACTGCGGGAGGACGTAGCGGCTGGACGGGAGATTACCGGCAGACCATCCAAAGTTGTAGTTCATTTTCATTGCTCCTGATCTGAATGTTTCTTGGTGCCGGTTACTTCTCGGAATTCGACGAGTTGGCCGTTCCGCCGCCACCGGCCACAGAGCCTGCGTGGGCGGAGATCTTGTCGAAGAAGCCGTACTCGAGCGCTTCGGTGGCCGTGAACCACTTGTCGCGGTCGTTGTCCTTGAGGATGGTCTCCACGGTCTGTCCGGTCTGTTCGGCTGTCAGCTCGGCCATGACCTTCTTCATGTGAAGGATCAGCTCCGCCTGGATCTTGATGTCCGACGCCGTGCCACCGATGCCGCCGGAAGGCTGGTGCATCAGGATGCGAGCGTTGGGCGTGGCGTAGCGCTTGCCCTTGGTGCCCGAGGAAAGGAGGAACTGGCCCATGGAGGCCGCGAGGCCGGTGGCAACCGTCACGACGTCGTTCGGGATGAACTGCATGGTGTCGTAGATAGCCATGCCGGCGGTCACGGAGCCGCCAGGCGAGTTGATGTAGAGGTAGATGTCCTTCTCAGGGTCTTCAGCCGAGAGGAGGAGGAGCTGGGAGCAGATCGCGTTGGCGTTTTCGTCACGGACTTCGGATCCGAGCCAGATGATGCGCTCTTTCAGCAGGCGGTTGTAGATGTAGTTGTCCTGGGCCGCTGGATCGACGGTTGCCATCCTGGGGGCCTCTGCGTGCTGTGACATAAGTACTTACCTCTCGCTGGTGACAGGGCCATTGCTGAACTTGCCATCCCTGATCTTCACTACTTGGACACTAACCGTTTTCCATGGCGATTTGTTCTCCCAAATCGCGCTGTTCGCTGACGGCGCACGATTGCGGAAGGGCGTACTTTGCACGGTTCCGGGGCTTAAACCAAGCCGCCCCCGGATCCATGATCCGGGGGCGGCTTGAGTTGAAACTAGAACTTCACTGCGGCGGGGTCGTCGCTCGGAACAACAGCTGCCTCTTCGGCTTCCTCGACGGAGGCCTCTTCGCCCGCGGGGCGCACGAAGTCGCTGAGGTCGACCTTGTTGCCCTCGGAGTCGACAACCTCGGCCTGGCCGAGGACAACTGCGAGAGCCTTACGGCGGCGGACCTCGGAAACCATCATGGGAACCTGGCCGCTCTGATCGATGATCTGGGCGAACTGGTTCGGGTCCATGCCGTACTGGCTTGCCGTGGTGACGATGTAGTCGATCAGCTCGTTCTGGCTGACGCTCACTTCTTCCTTGTCGGCAATGGCGTCAAGGATGATCTCGTTCTGGAAGGCACGGGCGGTGTTGGCCTTGACCTCGGCGCGGTGTTCCTCGGTGTCGTGATCGCCTTCACCGTGGGCGTTCTCCGGGTTGAAGTGCGCTTCGAGCTGCTCTTCGACTACAGAGTCCGGAACCGGAACCTCGATGAGCTCCACGAGCTTGTCCAGGACCTTGTCACGGGCTTCGACGCCCTGGCCGACGACCTTGGACTCAGCGGCCTGCTTGGCAAGGTCTTCACGCAGTTCGGCGAGGGTGTCGAACTCGGATGCCAACTGGGCGAAGTCGTCGTTGGCCTCAGGAAGCTCGCGCTCCTTGACGGTCTTGACAACAACCTTGACCTGGGCTGCTTCGCCGGCGTGCTCGCCGCCAACCAGGGTGGTGTCGAAGATTGCTTCTTCTTCGGCAGAAAGGCCGGTGACGGCCTCATCGAGGCCTTCAAGCATGGTGCCTGCGCCAACCTGGTAGGACAGGCCGGTGGCGGAGTCGATCTCAGCGCCGTCGATCGTGGCGGTGATGTCGATGGTCAGGAAGTCACCATCGGCGGCCGGGCGGTCAACGGACTTCAGCGTGCCGAAGCGGCCGCGGAGCTCGTCGAGGGCCTTGTCGACGTCGGCGTCGGAGGAATCGGCTGCGGCAACCTCTACCTTGATGCCGGCGTAGTCGGGGAGCTCAACCTCGGGACGGACGTCGATCTCAACCTGGAACTTCAGTTCACCGTCGGTCGAGGACGGGTCCGGAACCTCGGTGATCTCAACCTCGGGACGGCTCAGCGGACGGAGGCCGGTTTCCTGGACGGCAGCCTGGTACCAGCCGTTGAGGCCATCGTTGATGGCGGTCTCCAGGACGTAGCCGCGGCCAACGCGCTGGTCAACCAGCTTGGAGGGAACTTTGCCCTTGCGGAACCCGGGAACCTGGATCTGCGAAGCAACGGTCTTGTAAGCGGCATCGATGCTCGGCTTCAGTTCCTCAAAGGGAACCTCAACGTTGAGCTTGACCCGCGTGGCGGTGAGGTTCTCGACAGCGCTCTTCACAGTCTAAGTACTCCTGGTTTTGTGGGATGGGGTTCTGCCGCGTTCCGGATCGGAACAGGCACACAGAGTCGGGGTGACAGGATTTGAACCTGCGACTTCCTGCTCCCAAAGCAGGCGCTCTAGCCAAGCTGAGCTACACCCCGTGAATGCACAGGACAGTCTACGGGCATCTCGCCGGAGAATGCACATTTGACACTTGGCCCCTGAATTAGGTTTAGTTGTATCCGGCTTCAACAGCCACCGGAAAGATGCACGGAACCCTCTGATGGATTCGTAGAGACCCATGCAGCCTTGCCCGGGGACGTAGCTTAATGGTAAAGCCTCAGTCTTCCAAACTGATTACGCGGGTTCGATTCCCGTCGTCCCCTCCACAGAACGAAGGGCCCCTCCATGAGGGGCCCTTCGTGTTTCCGCCTGTTCGTGTTTCCGCCTGTTTGCGCCCGCCAAAGGGGCACTTCAGTTCTGGCAGCCGGGGCACCAATAGAGTTTGCGCGCACCGATCTCGGCCAGTCCCACTGTTTCGCCGCATCGCCGGCACGGCTGTCCGTGCCGCTTGTAGACAAAGTGCGCCTCGCCGTCGAGCGCTCCGGCGTTCCCGCCGCTCCACAAAGCCGATGGGGTCGTAACAATCCGCCCGTCACGGACGCCGTCGGACATCGCCGCCACGGTGTCATCCCACAGTCGTCCGGCGGTTTCGGCGCCCAGAGAGCTGCCCGGGGTCCAGGGATCAACGCGCTGGCGGAACAGCACTTCCGCGCGATAGATGTTCCCGATCCCGGCTACGACCGACTGGTCCATCAGGAGGAGCCCGACGGCGGTCTTGCGGCGCAGCAAGCGGCGGACGAACTCGTCGCGATCGTCGGGCCGGTTGTGGAGAGGATCGGGACCCAGGCGCGCCAGGACGGCAGCGGCCTCCGCATCGGTGATCGCAGCGCATGTCGTAGCGCCCCTGAGATCCGCCCAGCCGTTCGCTGAAATGAGGCGAACGCGGACGGCACCCACGGGCTCAGGCGGACCCGCGTAGCTTCTGGCGCCCCCTTCGCCGGCACCTTGCTCTGCTTCCTGCGAGAAACTCTCCCGTTCGCCGATCCGCCGCGGAGCCCCGATGCTCGAGGCCCCGGTGAAGGATTCATCGCCACCGAAGCTCCACGCACCGTAGAGACCCAGATGGACATGCAGGAGCACCCCGTGGTCAAAACGGAGGAAGAGCTGCTTGCCGTGCGCCGTCGCTTCGAGCAGTTCGTGGCGGTCCAAAAGCGCCGCACCCGCGGTGAAACGGCCCTGGGGGCTGGAGACTTCCAGCACGTGGCCGGCGAAAACATCCTGGAACTGGCGCGCCAGGCGATGGATGGAATGCCCTTCAGGCATTAGGCAACGATTTCGCCGGTGTTCTCATAGGTAGCGATTTTTCCGATGCGGCGCACGTGGCGTTCGTCGTTGCTGAACGGTTCTTCCAGGAAGGCCTCGATCAGTTCGGTGGCTTCCTCGACGGTGTGCTGGCGGCCGCCGACGGCAACCACGTTGGCGTCGTTGTGCTCCCGGGCAAGCTTTGCGGTCGAAAGGTTCCAGGCGAGCGCGGCCCGGACACCCTTGACCTTGTTCGCGGCGATTTGTTCGCCGTTGCCGGATCCGCCCAGGACGATGCCCAATGCGTGAACGCCGGCCTCTTGGTCGGCGACCACCGCGGTGGCAGCGTTGATGCAGAACGAAGGGTAGTCATCGAGGGCGTCGTACACCTTGGGGCCGTGGTCAACGACGTCGTAGCCTTTGGCGGTCAAGTGGCTTACGAGGTGGGCGCTGAGTTCCATGCCGGCGTGGTCCGTGGCAATGTGGACGCGGGGTGTGGTCACAGGAAGTCCATTCAGTCTGGCGCGCGAACGCGGCAAAGCCGGGCGCGGCGTTGAGGGATGCGGTTCCTAGGTTACTAGGATCGTGCCCCGGCCCACCTCTTAAGACGAAGCCGGCAGACCGGGAGACCTTCCGGCGCTCACGGGGCCGGAGGCTGCTCGCCGCGCTGGGCACGTGCCGCGACGCGGTTCAGGATCCCGGCGAGCCGGTCCGCAGTGGCCGAGGTCCCGGCGCTGAACGCCACCCTGCGGCCGCTGACCTGGCGGACGACGACGGCGGGACCGCTGCTCACGAGCATGGCCGTCGCACCTCCGTGGTGCCGGAGTCCCCAGCCGCCAAAGTCCGCGGCCCTGACTTCCTGAGCGGCTGCGCCTGCGATGTCAACGGCCGGCACCGTGAGGACCCGCAGGACCCCCGCAACAAAGACCTGCACCCCTCTCCTGTCCGCCCTCACCCGGACAAACAGGAAACACGCTCCGATGACCGCGACCACTGCCAACAATGCGCCCAACCACGGGAGCGCAATCGCGATCAGCATGGCCGGGAACAAGGTGGCGACGCAGATCATGACGAACACCGAACTCCGCGCATGGACCCACAGCAACATGGAATCTTCCGCCAGGCCAGGGTCTTCCGTCCGGATCCGCTCGGCCTCGAGGGCGGCGTCGTCTTCCGGAGTCCAATGCGGGTCCGGCTTGAAAGCCATCATCATGACCACGCCCAAGGGCAAAGCCGCACCCGCGCCGAGGGCAAGGACCGTGGCATCAACGTGCGAGCTGCGGGCGTCGGCGAGGCCTGTTTGCCCCACAAGGCCAGCGGCCAGCACGGAGGTAATGAAGAGGGTCACCATGAGGCCCATGCCCATCATGACCCTGCGCATAATCACCGGCCGGGCAAGGGGAACAGCCTGGATGAACACCAGCCAGCCCGCGACGACCAGAAACCCTCCTCCGCCGAGTACGTAGGCGAGGAACGGCGCAAAGCTGATTCCGCCGTCGGCATTCCAAGCGATGGCCACGGGATCCGGGAGGTTGTTGCGCAACATGAGGGCGCACACGGCAAATGCGGCGGCCAGCAGCAGCGGAAATGCCACTGCAAAGCGGAGTGCCCGGAGGTCCAGCGAGTCGCGCATCTTTCCCATATTCCAACGCTACCCCGCGCCGGCGACACTGTGATCGAGCTTCCTTGCCAAGGCCGAATCAAGTGAAAGAATGACTTCACAGCGCCGGCGCTGGCTGAAACCAACCGGCTTCTCGAAACCATTCTTGGAGGCAAACCTTGCCAGGCCTGAACCTGACGCGCGCCGAAGCCGGACAGCGCGCAGAATTGCTCACCGTGACCTCGTACGACGTCACCCTCGACTTGACCAAGGGCGCCACGGTCTTCGGCTCCACGACCGTGGTGAAGTTCTCCGCCGTCGAGGGTTCCTCGAGCTTCATCGACGCGATCACGGAAACCGTGCACAGCGTGACGCTGAACGGCACCGAACTCGATCCGGCGGTGGTGTCCGACGGCGTGCGCATCCAACTGCCCGGGCTCGCCGCCGAAAACGAGCTGAAGGTAGTCGCCGATGCCCCGTACATGAACACCGGTGAGGGCCTGCACCGATTCGTGGACCCGGTGGACAACGAGGCCTACCTGTACACGCAATTCGAGGTGCCGGATTCGCGCCGCATGTTCGCTGTGTTCGAGCAGCCGGACCTGAAGGCCGCATTCACCTTCACGGTCACCGCACCGTCGCATTGGGACCTCATCTCCAACTCGCCCACTCCCGTACCGCTGGAAACCACTCCCGGGGACGACGGCGGGGCGCGCTCGGTTTGGCATTTCGCCCCCACTTCCCGCATCTCTTCCTACGTCACCGCCTTGATCGCGGGACCGTACCAATCGGTCCGCAGCAAGGTCACGAGCTCCGATGGCCGGGTCATTCCGCTTGGGGTGTTCGCCCGCAAGTCCCTCATGCAGTACCTGGACGCCGACAACATCTTCGAACTGACCCGCCAGGGTTTTGAGTTCTTCGAGGCCCAGTTCGGATTCCCGTACCCCTTCGAGAAGTACGATCAGCTCTTCGTTCCCGAGTTCAATGCCGGCGCCATGGAAAACGCCGGCGCGGTGACCATCCTCGAGGGCTACGTCTTCCGCGGAAAGGTCACCGACGCCCAGATCGAACGCCGCGCCATCACCGTGCTGCACGAACTGGCCCACATGTGGTTCGGGGACCTCGTCACGATGCGCTGGTGGAACGACCTTTGGCTCAACGAGTCCTTTGCCGAGTACATGTCCCACCTGGCCGCGGTCGAAAACACCGAATTCGACCGGGCCTGGACCACCTTTGCCTCGGTGGAGAAATCCTGGGCGTACCGGCAGGACCAATTGCCCACGACACACCCGATTTTTGCCGAGATCAAAGATCTCCAGGACGTCGAGGTCAACTTCGACGGCATCACATACGCCAAGGGAGCTTCCGTGCTGCGGCAGTTGGTCGCCTGGGTTGGGCCGGAACAGTTCATGGCCGGCGTCCGCGAATACTTCCAGAAGCATGCCTGGCAGAACACCGAGCTTGTGGACCTCATGAAGGAACTCGAAGCTGCCAGCGGCCGCGACCTGGACCAGTGGGGCAAGCTCTGGCTCGAGACTGCCGGCGTCAATACCCTCTCCCCCGAGATCGAGGTCGACGCCGACGGCACCATCACGTCCTTTGCGATCGTGCAGACCGCTATCGACGAGCAGCCCACGCTGCGCCCGCACCGCCTCGCGGTCGGCTTCTACGACCTCTCAGCCGAAGGCAAGCTTGAGAGGACCCACAGGGAGGAGCTCGACGTCGACGGCGCCCGGACCGACGTCCCTGCCCTTGCCGGAAAGGCGCGTCCGGACCTGGTCCTGCTCAACGACGACGATCTCGCCTACGCGAAGGTGCGCCTCGACACCGCATCCTTGGCCACTGCGAAAGCCCACCTGAAGGACTTCGCCGGCAGCCTGCCACGCACCCTCGTGTGGGGCTCGGCCTGGGATGCGGCGCGCGACGGCGAAACCCCGGCCCGCGGCTACGCCGAGTTGATCCTGGCGAACATCGCGTCCGAGACCGATTCCTCAGTGATCCAGACCCAGCTCCGACAGCTGGCCACCACCCTGACGTACTACGTCGCAGCCGAGCACAAGGATGCCGCTACGGTGGCCGCGGCGGACGCTCTCTGGGAGCTTTCGAGCACGGCGGCTGCGGGATCGGACGCGCAACTCCAATTCGTCAAGTCCTTCGCGCTGCTCGCCGCAAGCAGCTCCCAATTCGACGCAGTCCAGTCTGTCCTGGACGGCAGCATGGTCCTGGATGGCCTGACGGTCGACCAGGACTTGCGCTGGGAACTTCTCACCGCATTGGTGGTTGGCGGGCGCCAGGGCCAGGACCGGATCGACGCGGAACTCGAGCGCGACCACACGGCCAATGGCCAGAACGCCGCCGCCTTGGCGACGGCGGCCCTTCCCACACCCGAGGCCAAGGCCGCCGCGTGGAAGAAGATCGTGGTCACGGGCGAGCTCTCCAACGCCATTCAAAGCTCCGCCGTCACGGGCTTCACCCGGGTGCTGGACACCTCCCTGTTGGAGCCGTACGCGGAACAGTATTTCGAGGCGGTTCCGGAGATTGTTGCCAACCGCACCCATGCGCTGGCCCAGCAAATCGTCGTCGGGCTCTACCCTGCGCAACTGACAACGCAGGCCACGGTTGACCGCACGGACAAGTTCCTCGCCGAACTGCCGGCGGATAGCAGTGCCCTGCGCCGCATGATGCTAGAAAACCGCGACGGCGTAGCCCGTGCTTTGAAGGCCCGCGCGGCAGACATCTAAAACGGTCGGATAGCCCACCGAAAGGCCCCGGTTCCGCTTCACTGGAACCGGGGCCTTTCCGTGTGCCGCCCGCGAGTGCACCGCCGATAGACTTTCCGCATGAGCCTGGACGAACACCACTACTCGCTGACCGTGCGCTGGACCGGAAACCTGGGCACCGGGACATCCACCTACCGTGGCTACACCCGGGACCACGACGTCGAGATCCCCGGCCTGCCCGTCCTGAAGGGCTCCTCGGACCCCACCTTCCATGGCGACCGCAGCCGATACAACCCCGAACAACTGCTCCTCACCGCCCTCTCGCAGTGCCACATGCTGTCTTTCCTGCATGTCGCCGTCAAGCACGGGGTGGTAGTGACCGATTACGTGGATCACGCCGAGGGCATGATGAGGCTCAATCGCGATGGCAGCGGCCAGTTCGAGAACGTCACCTTGAAGCCGCACGTCACGGTTGCCGACCCGGCGCATCTTTCCCTCGTGGACAAACTGCACCATGAGGCCAACCAGGTGTGCTTTATTGCCCGGAGCGTCAATTTTCCCGTTCTGCATGAGCCGAGCACGACGGCGGCCGCCAGCTAATCAGGTGTCAAGAAGGCCGTCCGGCCAAGAACCACGATGCGGATCCGGCCACGCTACGGCGATAGGGTTGACCGTGGACAGAGTGTTCAGCGCCCGGCAATCAGGGGCCAGGCGAACAATTGGATCCCGTGAGGAGCATTCCCGCATATGAACGTCGCCTCGTCGACCGACAACATCGTGGCCGATGCAGCCAAGATCGATTACGCGTCCATCTTCGTGACGCTAGGCATCGGGTTGGTGGTCTGGGTTGTGGCCCGGTTCATCATTCTGCGCATAACCCGCCGGGTGGCAGAGGGCACCAGCTTCTTCAAGAAACCGCATTTCAGGTGGGTCCAGCCGGCTTTCCGGGCGCTCGACCATGAACGCCGCGCCCAGCGCGCCCACACCATCGGCTCACTGCTGACAAGCGTGCTCAGCGTGGTGGTGGTGGTCATTGTCATCATCTACGTCCTCAAATACCTGAATGTGGATATTGCCCCGCTGCTCACGAGCGTCGGTATTTTGGGTGTGGCCATTGGCTTCGGCGCCCAACAGCTCATTCGCGATTTCCTGTCCGGCATCTTCATCACCATCGAGGACCAGTTCGGGATCGGCGATGTGATCGTAACCACTGAAGTGATCGGCACCGTTGAATCGGTAGGACTCCGGATCACCCGGCTCAAGGCTGAAGACGGGGCCATCTGGTATCTGCGCAACGGAGAAATCCTGCGGGTGGGCAACCGCTCGCAAGGCGATTACGTGCCTGAAGACTCAACCGTCCCGGACGACGTTCCGCCTGCACCTCCAGGGACGGCGCCTGCCGAAACCGCCGCCTCCGGTGCGCCTCCGACTTCAAAGGAAGCCCTCAAGATTCGAGAGCAGAAAGCAGGTGAGTGACATGGGCAGCCAGCCGGAATCCGCAGCACCCCAGCCGGCAGAGCGGCGTCAGTTGATGCAAAACGATCCGTTCAGCCAGCCTGCGTACACCGACAGTTTCTATGAGGCCATCGGTGGCCACGAGACTTTCGTGAAACTGATCGATGTCTTTTACGACGGTGTAGCGGGAGACCCGTTGCTCCGGCCGATGTACCCGGAACAAGACCTCGACCCCGCAAAGCGGCGGTTCCTCATGTTTCTTGAGCAGTATTGGGGCGGTCCGGGCACGTACAGCGAGGAACGCGGGCACCCCCGCTTGAGGATGCGGCACATGCCGTTCCAAGTGACGCCCGAAGCCAAGGACCGTTGGCTCTTCCACATGCGCGCGGCAGTCGATTCGCTCAACTTGTCGCCGCTTCACGAAGGGACGTTGTGGGATTACATGGAGCGGGCTGCGCTCACGATGGTCAATAGCCCGTCGGTCCAGCAGCCCTGAGCTTGGAGGACGGTGCTGTGTGTCGGGCCGGGCCTAGGCTCGGGTTCAGCGGGCCTGGAAGCCCAGGCCTGATCCGGATCGAGCCAGGATGTGGCCCCGGCTCCCACTGAGCCGGAACCAACGGCCGTTGCGGAAGAGCCGGTGTTCGCCGTCGCCCAGGAAACCGAGCGCCAAGGCGGCGAACGCAGCGCCTGCGGGCACGCCGTCGAGTCCCGGGATCTCCCGTCCCCACACCGCGGCCCTCGCGTTGTTGACGATCAATGCGCCGGGCTGATCCGGAACGATCCCGGCCACCTCGGCAATGCCGGCATTCGCGACAGACTTGAGTTCGGCGTCGGGCACTGAACGCAGCGGCTCCCAGCCGCTGCGGGGCGCCCCGACTCCCGCCCACGATTCGGAAACGGTCGACGGCGGGATGGGAAGCTCGACGTCGTCGGCACCGGAACGCGCCAGGCGGTCGAGGACCGAGGAAAGAGCCACGGTGACGTCCGCATGCGCGTCTTCGGCAAGGGCGATAGTCCGTAGCCCGAGAATGGTGGGGGTCGCTTCGCCCAGGAGGCGCGGCCTCAAGACGCACACATATGCAGCCAGGACGCGGCCGGAGGCCTGCAGCCGGATGGCGCCATCATCGATGCTCTTGGCACGCGTGACATAGGTGCGGAGATCCGCCAGATCACGGGGATCGACGAAATGGAAGGACTGGGTCAATACATCGGACACATCATCGACTCTACCGGCATGTCCGCGGTTGAGAGGGGTCAGGGTGGCGTCTAGAGTCGAACCATGACTGACGCGCACGCCGGCCTGGAACATCAGGTTGCCCTTGAGGACCCCACATCCACCCTCATCGAACTGTTGTCCCTGGCCGACTTCGACGGCGCGAGGACAGCCGAGGACATCTTCCTTGGACCCTCCCAGAAACAGCCGCGCCACCGGGTATTTGGCGGGCAGGTGCTCGCCCAGTCACTCGTGGCCGGAATGCGCACGGTGGACGAGGATCGGACGGTCCATTCCATGCACGGCTATTTTCTTCGTCCGGGCGACGCCAACCAGCCGATCACTTTCAGTGTGGAGCGGCTTCGCGACGGACGCTCGTTCTCGGCCCGGCGGGTGCACGCCTACCAGGAAGGCCAACCGATCCTGTCAATGATCGCGTCCTTCCAGACCGAGGCGGAGGGCGTGGAACACCAGTCCTTGATGCCGGCCGGAATCCCGGACCCCGAAACGCTGCCGAGTACCGCCGAACTCCTGCAGAAGTACGACCACCCGCTCGCCCGCCACATGTCCTTCGAACGGCCCTTCGATGTCCGCCACGTCGATCCCGCAATCTATGTCGAAGCGCCCAAAGACCGGATAGCCAGCAATGCCGTCTGGATGAAGACCTTTGGCCCGATGCCGGACGACCCCAACCTTCATTTGGCCGCCCTGGCCTACGCGAGCGACTACACCATCCTGGAATCGGTGCTTCGCAAGAACGGATTGAGCTGGATGACGCCAGGCATGAGCGTCGCTAGCCTTGACCACGCCATGTGGTGGCACCGGCCCGTCCGCGTCGACGAGTGGCTGCTTTACGTGCAGGAGTCCCCCAGCGCCCAAGGCGCCCGCGGACTTGCCACGGGCAAGATCTTCAGCCGCGATGGCCAGCATGTCGCCACGGTGGCGCAAGAGGGCATGCTCCGGATCCCGTAATCGCTGCTCAGGTAGCTGCCGCAACACGGCCGAGATTCCGTACAGCAAAGAAGGCCGGCGCCCCGGAAGATATATCCAGTGCGCCGGCCTTCTGCGGAGCGATCCGATTTAGTCGCGGGTCAGCTTGCGGTGCGTGACACGGTGTGGCTTGGCAGCGTCCGGGCCGAGTCGCTCCACCTTGTTCTCCTCGTAGGACTCGAAGTTGCCCTCGAACCAGTACCACTTCGAGGGGTTTTCCTCGTCGCCTTCGTAGGCCAGGATGTGGGTTGCAACGCGGTCAAGGAACCACCGGTCGTGCGAGACCACGACGGCGCAGCCAGGGAACTCGAGCAGCGCGTTCTCAAGGCTGCTGAGGGTTTCGACGTCGAGGTCGTTGGTGGGCTCGTCAAGAAGCAGGAGGTTTCCACCCTGCTTAAGGGTCAGCGCCAGGTTCAGGCGGTTACGCTCACCACCGGAGAGCACACCAGCCTTCTTCTGCTGGTCCGGCCCCTTGAAGCCGAAGGCCGCGACGTAGGCGCGGGACGGCATTTCAACATGGCCGACCTGAATGAAGTCCAGGCCGTCTGAGACGACCTCCCACAGGGTCTTGTTGGGGTCGATACCGCCACGGCTCTGGTCGGCGTAGGAGATCTTGACCGAGTCACCGATCTTGAGGTCGCCACCGTCCAGCGCTTCCAGCCCGACGATGGTCTTGAACAAGGTGGTCTTGCCCACGCCGTTAGGACCGATGACGCCGACGATGCCGTTCCTGGGCAGTGTGAACGAAAGCCCGTCGATCAGGGTCCGGTCCTCGAAGCCCTTCTGCAGGTTCTTCGCTTCCAGGACCAGGCCACCCAGACGCGGTCCCGGCGGAATCTGGATTTCCTCGAAGTCGAGTTTCCTGGTGCGGTCAGCCTCGGCTGCCATTTCCTCGTACCGGGCCAGACGGGCCTTCGACTTGGTCTGGCGACCCTTGGCGTTGGAGCGGACCCACTCAAGTTCCTCGCTGAGGCGCTTGGCTTGCTTGGCGTCCTTCTTGCCCTGGATTTCGAGGCGGGCGCGCTTCTTCTCCAAGTACGTGGAGTAGTTGCCTTCGTAGGGGTAAAGACGGCCGCGGTCCACTTCACAGATCCACTCGGCGACGTGGTCGAGGAAGTAGCGGTCGTGGGTGATGGCGAGGACGGCACCGGGGTAGGAAGAGAGGTGCTGCTCGAGCCACAGAACACTTTCGGCGTCCAAGTGGTTGGTGGGCTCGTCAAGGAGCAGGAGGTCAGGCTTCTGCAGCAGGAGCTTGCAGAGCGCCACGCGGCGGCGCTCACCACCTGACAGGACCGTCACGTCGGAGTCGCCCGGCGGGCAGCGGAGTGCGTCCATGGCCTGCTCGAGCTGGGAATCGATGTCCCACGCATCCGCAGCGTCGATGGCTTCCTGAAGGTGGCCCATTTCCTCCAGCAGGGTGTCGTAGTCTGCATCCGGGTTGGCCATTTCCTCGGAGATCGCGTTAAAGCGCTGGATCTTCGAGTAGATCTCGCCCACGCCTTCCTGGACGTTGCCCAGGACGGTCTTTTCCTCGTTCAGGGGCGGCTCCTGCAGGAGGATGCCCACGGAGTAGCCGGGGCTGAGGCGGGCTTCGCCGTTCGACGGTGTGTCGATACCAGCCATGATCTTCAGGATCGTGGATTTACCGGCTCCGTTCGGGCCAACGACACCGATCTTCGCGCCAGGGAAGAACGACATGCTGACATCGTCCAGGATTAGTTTTTCGCCAACGGCCTTGCGAGCCTTGGTCATCGTGTAAATGAATTCCGCCATGCCGTTAAATCTAATGGGTGGCAAGGCATAACTCACATTCGGCCCTGCTAGCGGGAATCCCCGACGAAGCATTTGCCGCTGGCCAACACGGGCAGGACCGACACTGAAACCTGCCCGTCCCTGATCTCACCCATGACGCAGTCCTTGTCCAGCCTGGCCGCGGCCTCGATGGCGTCGACATCCAGTCCCGTCGGCGTCTTGCTCGCGGACACCTCTACGGCAGAGTCGGCGATGCCGGCCGAAACGAGCTGTGATCGCAGTGCGTCTTGTGCCGGTTTGGGGGTTGCCGCGGCAATGGTCTTGAGTACGGACTCCATGGTCTGCTTCAGCGCGGCAGTGCCCGCGCTGAGCGAAGTCGATGCCGAGGGGTTGCCAGCACTGGGTGTGACGGCGGAAGTGGAGCTGGCTGTAGTCGAGGGGGTGGGCGATGAAACCCCAATGCTTCTTGACACCGTTGTTGCAGGCGCCGTGCAGCCGGCCACCAGTCCGGCCAGAAGTAACGGCACCGCAAGCAGCAAACCCGGGCTTCCGGCAGCGTGGCGGCGTCCAGATGGTTTTTGCGGCTTTCCCCTGCTCATCACCCGGCTATTCTGCCATGCGGTACACCACGCGCCGCGCCGCATGGCATCCGCGGCGGCCCCTGTTTCAAGACCGGCTCCATTTCAAGGCCAGTTCCATTTCAAACCTTGGCGTCCACAAGTTCTCCCGTCTCAGTATCAACGAGAACCGACTCATCGCCTTCTCCTGCCGGAAGGATAACTTCCCGCTCGGCTGCGGCACTGCCATCCTCGTCGTCATGCGGGTCGCCTTCCGCATCTTCCTCCGCCGAAGGCCATGGGTTCTCTGGCTCCACCTCGGGGGCGGCGGGCATGGTCTGCGGGCTGTTGCTGCCGGTGGTCCGGATGAAGTTCGCCGAGCCCCACATGAGGTCGTGACCCACCGACTCGGCGACGATTTCGGCGACGTGGTAGATCTTGCCGTCGTGTTCCCATTGCCTCAGCTTCAGTTTCCCGACGACGATGACCCGCTGGCCCTTCTTGACGCTGCAGCCAATGTTTCCCGCTAGATGCCTGAACGCCTGGACGCTGAACCAATTTGTGTTGCCATCCACCCAGACATCATTGGCACGGTCGAACCTGCGCTCCGTTGAACCGAGCCGGAACGATGCCGTCCGGGTTCCGCCCGGGGTCGTCGAACTTTTGGGTTCCGTGGCAACGAATCCCCGGACAGTGATGATGTCATTCATGGTCTTGTCCTAACGTAAGTTGAGCTGCCTGTCTGGCTCTCCCAGCTTCACGTGGCGCGAACGCCCGCGGGAGTACCAAATCCACGTATGTGGATAGCCCTGTTCTTACGCGGATTGTGGAGGACAAGTTAGACGCAGAATGGGGCGCCGCCCACAAAGACCGGCGGGGTTTTTGAAAATACGGAACCGCCATCTAAATTGGGTACGATCGCCCAGTCTCGGGCCTGCTCTTTGGGGGACAGATCGTGAAAATTACTCTGGCTAGAAGTGCGTCCTACGTGGGCGCCCTTATTTTGCTGACGCTGGTGTCGTTCTGGCGGATCCCAGCAACGGCCCAAGGCGTCGTCTGGGCGGAAGACGGCGCGGTGTTTCTCACGGACGCTTTGAACCCGACCCGGACTTTCACGCCGATCCGACCGTACGCAGGCTATCTCCACGTCGTCCCCCGCCTCGCAGCCGAGGTGGTTGTCCGGTTCTTCGCACTTGAGGACTACGCTATTGCGCTTACTGTATTGGCTTGCGCGGCTGTGGCCGGCGTCGCCCTCATGACGTACCACTGCGCCCAAGCCTTGACCAGCAACACCTGGATCCGCGTAGCTTGGGCCGCGGTTCCCATTTTCGTGAACGTCGGCGCTTTTGAGGCTCTTGGAAACTTCGCGAACCTGCACTGGTACCTGCTCTGGCTCACTCCCTGGCTATTGATGAAACCGGCAAAGTCCAAACTCGAGGGAGGCATGCTTTTTGTCGTCGCGGCCCTCGCCTCCTTGACCGAGATCATCTCGATTGTCTTTGTTCCGCTCTTCCTTCACCGGCTGAGGGACAAAAACATGTGGGCCGCCCGCGCGGGTCTCAGCCTGGGTCTTGCCTGCCAGGTTATTGCGACGGTGACGCATCCTCGAACAAGCGGCGGCGCGAGCTACCAGCTTGACCCCTGGTCCCCGGTTTACGGGTGGTTTATCAACACCGCAGGACCCATCGTCTACGGCACCGCGTCCGGTGTCATGCAACAAATCGTGAACTTCGGAGCTGCTCCGATGATCGTGGCCTCCCTCCTCGTCCTCGCCGTCCCGGTGGCTGTCCTGATCTTGGGCTCTGCACGGGAGAAATGGCTGGCCGCGTTCTTCATCACGGCCTCGATGGTTATTTGGGTTGCCTGCGTCGCTTCGAACCCGGCACCGTACCTGGACTACGCAACCTTCTCGGCCGCGGATTGGCCCGCCAGGTTCGTGTTTGGGAGGTACTCGGTAGTGCCTACGATGTTCGTCCTCGCCACGGTTCCGTTGCTTGCTTCCGCGTTGGCAAGGTTTGGGCGTGCTGCACCCATTGCGGCACTCATGGCTTTCTCGCTTCTCTTGGCGTCGATGTACTTCCCGCCCTCGACGTCCAGAAACAATGGTCCTGTCTGGGCCGAGCACGTCCGCACCGCGCGCAATCTCTGTGCACCCGCGTCCGATACGGACTTCTACGATATTCCGACCTCTCCTGTATTTTTCAAAGGCATAGTACGAATCCCCTGCCCGGTCCTGAAGGCCCGGCAATCCTCCTGAATTGTTGGCTAGCCAAACCCAGCGATACACTTGGGTGCGGTTCCAGCCCCAGTAGCTCAGAGGATAGAGCAGCGGCCTTCTAATCCGACGGTCGGGGGTTCGATTCCCTCCTGGGGCACTTGTGTGATGAGTCGAGACATCCTTCATGGATGAGTCGGGCCATCGGTTACACCCCGGTCTTCGGACCGGGGTGTTTTTCATTCTCTGCGTCCAACTGAGGCGGGCAGGGCGTCCGGTATCTAGGCTGGTCGGATGAGAAACACTTCCGAAGCCATCATCACGGGCCCCGCAAGCTGGCCGGATGTCGAAAGGCTATTCGGCGTCCGCGGCGAGCCTTCGCGCTGTTGGTGCCGGTGGTTCGCTCTCGCCGGTCAGGATTGGAAGAACACTCCCCCCAAGGCACGGAAGGAACAGCTCAAAGCCAAATTCGACGACGGCCCCGAACCTGGCGTCCTCGCTTTCCGGGGCGGCGAAGCAGTGGGCTGGTGCGCGGTGGAGCCGCGCCAGTGCTATCCGCGCATCGAACGATCCCAAGTCCTCAAGGCCGCAGGAACGGGCGGCCTGGAAGGCGCGGAAGTTTGGTCGGTGAGCTGTTTCGTGGTTTCTCCCGGCCACCGCCGGAGCGGGGTGGCCGGCGCATTGCTGGAGGCCGCCGTCGGGCATGCCTTCGCGCATGGCGCCGACATCGTGGAAGGCTACCCCGTGGATCCGTCGCTTCGGCCCAAGGCCGGTCCGGCCGATCTCTACCAGGGAACTGTGAAGTTGTTTGGGGCGGCCGGCTTCTCCACGGTTTCCACGGCGGTGCCCGGAAGGGCGGTCATGCGCCTGCGGCGCTGACTTTCCGGTCCCGTATGCCGAAACTACCCAGCTAGGGCAAGGTCAAGACAAGCGGTCCATCCGCGGTGATCGCCACGGTATGTTCGCTGTGCGCAGCACGGCGGCCGTTGGCCGAGCGCAAGGTCCACTGGTCGTCGTCGTGGTAGTAGTCGTCGCTGCCGCCCAGGATCAACATCGGCTCGATGGCGATCACCAAGCCGTCCACGAGCTTCACGCCGCGGCCGGGCCGCCCCATGTTCGGCACGCTCGGCTCGGCGTGCATGGTCCGGCCAATGCCGTGCCCGCCGTGATCGGCGAGGATCCCGTAGCCGCTGCGCTTGGCTTCTCCGCCAATGGCGTACGCAAGGTCACCCATCTTGTTTCCAATCCGGGCAGCGTCGATACCGCGGGCGAGGGCGGCGTCGGTGGCATCGATCAATTCCTGGTCCACCGGATCCGAGGTGCCCACAATGAAACTGACTGCCGCGTCCCCGCACCAGCCCTCCACGAAGGCCCCGCAATCGACGCTCAACAGATCGCCATCCTGCAACACATACCCGTCCGGGATGCCGTGCACCACGGCGTCGTTGACGCTCGTGCAGATGACCCCTGAAAAGGGCGTGGACGCCCACCGCGGGCGGTAGTTCAGGAACGCCGGCTTAGCTCCGGCGGCCTCCATGAAAGCGGCTGCAACCTTGTCCAGTTCCTTGAGCGACACGCCAACCCCGGCGTGCGAACGAACCGCCGAAAGCGTGTTGGCAACCACCCTTCCGGCTTCGCGCATGAGCGCAATCTCTTCCGGCGTCTTCACCATGGACATCAGAGGCCTCCAAGCATCAAGAAGAGGGGGCCGGACCGGCCACCGGACAAACCCTTCCACCCACTCTATGGGCACCATCAGCCCGGTCAACAGGGTTGCGCGTCCGCGCCGGCCCACGGGTGTCCTAAAGTCGCCGTATGGAACACCGAAGAATCGCCATCATCCGTGAACGCCTGCAGGCAGAGGCAGACCCGGACCGCGCGAAGGCGGCACAGGCCTACATGAAATCGTCCATGCCTGTCCTCGGTGTCAGGGTCCCCGTAGTCCGTCGCATTGTCCTCGCGACCGCGAAGGAAATCCCTTTCGGGTCCCCTTCCGAACTTCGTGACGATGTCCGGCTGCTGTGGCGGGAAGCCACATGGCGGGAAGAACGCTACGCGGCCATCGATCTGACCTCGCTCAAGTCCGTGGCCAAGGATCTGGAGATGCTGCCGCTGTACGAAGAAATCATCCGGACCGGCGCATGGTGGGACTTCGTTGACGGTGTCTCCGACCGTATTTGCGCCCTTCTGCAACACCACCGAAGCACGCTGACCCCGCTCTTGCGGACATGGGCAAGCGACGAGGACTTCTGGATCCGTCGGGCGGCCATCACCTCCCAGCTCAAGGCAAAGTCGGCCACTGACCAAGAACTTCTGGCCGCGGCACTTGACGCCAACCTTGCCGACCAGGAGTTCTTCATCAGGAAGGCAATCGGCTGGACCCTGCGGGAGTACGCCAAGACCGATCCTCAATGGGTGCGGAGCTACGTTGAAAGCCGGAGGACCAGGCTCAGCCCGCTATCCCTGCGTGAAGCCATGAAACACCTCGGCTGAATCCGGTTCAGGACTTCGGCTTGAGCTTCAAAATCCCGCGACGCGGGCGGAACAGCACGTGGGTCTTCTTGTCAAAGAACACCAAGTAGGCGATGAAAGAAACCGCAATGGCAATGGCCACTCCGCGTACCACCTCGATGGGGATCCACTGGAAGACACTCAATTGGTCTGTCAGGGCAATAAGGGTGAAGAACGCCGTCAAATAGAAGACCGTCCGGAGCTGGGCGCCGTCCGCGACTCCCGTCACGGTGAAGAACACCAGCAGCCACACCATGTACCAAGGCTGAATCACAGGCGCCAGGACGACGACAGCGGCGAATGCCCAGGCCATCCGGCGAAGCACAGTCTTGTTGAACTCGGGTTCGTCGTCGAGCGGCGCGGGCATGCCGATTCCGCGGCCGGGGGTCCGAACGGCGAGCCAGACGATGGCAAGCGCCGAGACCGCCGTTCCGGCAGTCTGGATAACATCCGTCACCGGAACGCCTGGACCGCCGAAAAGTCCGACGACGAATCCCACCGTGTGTGCCAGCAAACCCACCGGCGCGTACCAGATCCAGACGGCGCCCGGAGTCTGCAGGGCGCCAAGCCAGCCAAAGCCCAGGCCATTCACCAGTCCTGCGGCGGCCAGCAAGCCTAAGGACAAACCCAAGGTGGCCGTCCAACAGAGCATTCTGCGGCCCCAACCGGCACGGGCACCGGCCCACAGCAGCCCCGCAAAAGGCAAGGCAATCAAGGTAATCGGCTTGATGGCGATCGAGGCCGTGATCAGCACGATTCCCAACACAGGCCGTTTTACCGAGGCGAAGTACAGTCCGGCAACAACCAGTCCCAGCATCAAGGAGTCATTGTGCGCGCTGGCGATGAAGTTGATCAGGAGGACCGGGTTGAGGACGCCAAGCCAGAGCGCACGGTCCGGGTTCACGCCGTGGAGCGCGGCCAGACGGGGAACGTAGACAGCGAGCAGGATGACACCGGCTAGGGCAGACAGGCGGAAGGGAATCAAAGCAAGCTCGGGGACGCTTGCGCTCACCCACACGGCACCTTGTTCGATCCAGAGCCATAGCGGACCGTAAGGCGTAGGTGCTTCCGTCCATAATTTGTCGGGCCCGAGTGAAAAGTAGTTGCTCAGGGCCGAGATGCCGTTGGTGTATGGGTTCAGGCCCTGCTCCATGAGCCGGCCTTGGCCGATGTAGGCATAAGCGTCCCTGCTGAACAACGGCAAACTGAACATCATCGGGAGTGCCCACATCCACAGTGCTCGCCGCAGCACCGGACGCGAGGACGGGTTCCATCCGCCGATCCGCTGGGCAATGCGCAGCCAAGAGCGTAGGAGCAGGAGTGCACCGAGGCAGAGCATCACGGTGCAAAGGATCACGCCAACCGGAGATGTCCTGGCCATGATGAAAATAGGAGTACGGATCAAGGCGCTGCTGCTGGCCAGCCAGCCGACGCCGATCGAGCCTGCCACCATGAGCAACGACCCGACGAACCCTTGGAGGATCGCCGTCCTCGCCGCTTTGGCTATCACGGTGCCGTGTACCGGGGCGTTGGAATCGCCAAGCGCCTCTGGATGAGCCAACGAACTCCCCACCTCACGCTCACGAAACTTCGACGTCACCATCAAACAAAATCCTGTCCGGTTCCCTGCCGCATCCAGGCCAAAGTGGCACTTCCGGATGCCATGGATTATTGCAACTGTAGCATCGCCACCCTTGGCTTCCCGGGGCCAACCGGACCATCGGTCGGCCTGCGAAAGTGGCCTGAGATAGAATGGATGGGGCTCTGGCGGCTCCGGGCCGCTGCGCCTTACGGCACCCTGTGACGATTACTACCTGACAAGGATCCTCCCATTTCCACGGACTCATTCTTCAGCGCGCTCACACGGTTCCGTCATCGGGTTCTTCCCCCTTCGCTGGAGGTAAGGCTCAATTCCCCCAAAGGCCTGCTTGTAGGCTTCTGCGTCGTGCACTTGGTCTTCCTGGTGTTCGCGCTGATCCTTTCCCTGCGCGGCGAGGCCTTTAGCGACACTTTCATCTACCGGGACTGGACCTCCGCCGGGTTCCGGGATGAGAACCTCAGCGGCGGCCCCAGCCCGTGGGTCTACCCCGTTCTCGCCTTGGTGCCTATGGCGATCGCAGGCTTGGCCGGACCCGGTCCGTTCTTCTTTCTCTGGGTGCTCATGATCACCGTGCTCAACGGCGTCGCTCTAGCCAAGCTCACCGGACGGGGCCGCCGTCACGAGGCCATCCCGGCGGGATGGTGGTGGCTGGTCTTCGTCTTCATCATGGGTTGGCTTGGATTCGCCCGGGTGGACGGATTGACTGCCCCGATCGTGCTGATCGCCTTGGCATACGGCGTATCACACCCTTTCATTGCCTCGACCCTCCTGAGCATTGCCACGTGGATGAAGGTTTGGCCGGCCGCCGTCATGCTTTCGTTGTTCACCGTGGTCAAGCAGCGAACCAAAGTGGTCGCTGCCGGAATTCTGACCAGCGTTTTCGTCATCGCCCTCACGGCGGCAGTGGGTCAACTGCCGCGGCTCCTCAACTTCCTGACCCAGCAAGGCGATCGTGGCATGCAATTGGAAGCCACCTTCACCACTCCTTGGTTGTGGCTGTCAGTCCTCCACGTGGGTGACTCGAGGATGTACATGAACACGGACATCAACTCGATGCAAGTGGATGGCCCCGGCACCGCCTTCATGTCCTTCCTCATGCAGCCGCTTCTCGCCCTTGCCGCGATCCTGGTGGCGGCCCTGACCTTCTGGGCACTCCACAACGGCAAGCGAACCGGCGGGGCGGACCGCACCGAACTGTTGTTGGCTGGATCCCTGACGATGGCCACGGCTTTCGTCGTGTTCAATAAGGTCGGGTCACCCCAGTTCATGGTGTGGCTCGCACCTGCAGTCGCGGTCGGGCTTGCCCACAGCTGGAAAGAATGGCGGGTTCCCGCGGCGATGCTCATCGCCATCGGTGTGGCCACATACTTCATCTATCCCCTCTTCTACGACGCGCTCAGCCACAACAACCCCTTCATGGCGCTGGTTTTGACGGTGCGAAATGTCCTGCTGGTGGTCCTGTTCTGCTGGTCCGTTCGCCGCCTGTACCTTTTGGGCAAGAAGATCCCGGCCAACGAACCGGCCGCCGCTGCCAAGGAGTCCTGAGATTTCCGTTCGATTCTTCGACGGGCTGGCCCGCGTGCGCGACGCCGCCCTGCCGCCTGCCGCCGTCGCCTGGTTCGGCCGTCCATCCAGCGTTTGGTGGGGTTTCGCCGCGATCCATGTGTATTTCCTCGGCTGGATGGCAAGCTTCTTCCTGGCCGGAAACACGTTCAGCGATACTGAGCAGTACCGCCAATGGGCGATGGCCGGCTACAACCCCGCGGATCTCCACGGAGCGATCAGCCCTTGGGTTTACCCGGTGCTTGCCCAGATTCCGATCTTCCTGGCCAACATCGCGGGCCCGGGTCCTTACCTGCTGGTGTGGACGTTAATCATCACGGCGCTCAACGCCGCCGGCTTGTTCATCCTGACCCGCGGCCCGCGCAGGACAACGGGAATTGCCCCTGCTTGGTGGTGGCTGTTCTTCACCGCCTTCATGGGCTATCTCAGCTTCGCCCGGGTGGAGGGCATCACGGCACCCATCGTGTTGGTCGCCCTGCTGTATGCGGCCACGCGACCTGTGGCAGCCGGGATCCTCCTCAGCATCGCCACATGGATCAAAGTCTGGCCAGCCGCCGTTCTGGTACCCATCGTCATCGCAAGCCACCGCAGACTGCGGATCATCGCCTGCGGCGCCGCCGTCACTGCCGCCGTCGCACTGGGCACCTACCTTTCGGGCGGCCTGCCGCATATCCTCGACTTCTTGACCAACCAGGGCGAACGCGGCATGCAACTTGAAGCCACGTTCTCAACCCCCTGGGTCTGGTTGAGCGTGCTCAATATCGGCGGTTCCAAAATCGCCGACAACGTCGCCATCAATTCCACGGAGGTGTATGGGCCGGGAGCCAACGTGGCAGCGTTCCTGATGCAGCCGCTCTTGGTGCTTGCCGCCGTCGCGGGCTCTGCCCTTTTGCTTTGGGCGCTTCGGCGGGGTGCCGAGCCGGAAGAGTTGTTTCTCGAGGGCGCCCTCATGATGACCACCGCGTTCATCGTGTTCAACAAGGTGGGTTCGCCGCAATTCATCATCTGGCTTGCGCCGGTGGTTGTAGCCGGGCTGACCCACGATTGGAACCGTTGGAGGGTTCCTGCCGCCCTCCTGATGGGGATCGCCATGACAACTTTCGTCATCTACCCGCTGTTCTACACGCCGCTGATCCATGCCAACCCCGTGATGGCGACAGTGCTCACCACACGGAATGTGCTTTTGGTGGTCCTGCTCTGGTGGTCCGTGCAGCGGACCGTGGAGCTGGGCCGCAAGTCCGGCGCACGAAGCGCTATTCGGAGCGCCTGAGCCGCCGTTCAAGCCTGCGAAGCAGTTGCGTTGGGCTGGAGCGGATCAAGAGTCGGCGTGTGTGAACGTCCAACACCATCAGGTAGACGGTGAATCCCACGGCCACCAGGAAGGCCAGGGAGGACACTTTGACGTTCAATTCCACGAAAGACAACACCGAAATCTGGTCCTGCGCGCCAAAGGCAACGAAAAACGTGACGGCGACATAGAGGGACTTGATCTGCCAGTCGTCCCTGATGCCCGTGACCGCGAGCAGCGGGATGAACCACAGGATGTACCACGGCTGGATAATCGGCGAAAGCATGACGACGGCGGCAAACGCGAGGGCGGCGCGCCGCACCAGCCGTGAATAGTCGCCGCGGAACATCAGGACAACCACCAACCCGATTCCGGCCCACTTCATGAGGGTCCGGAGCCCGGTGGCCACGGTGGAGCCCGGCAGGCCCAGGAGATTGGCGATCACCTCGACCTGCTGGCCGAGGAAGCCCGAAGGCGAATATCCCGTATAGCCCGGTGTGGGATCGAGGATGGCCCAGACCCATCCAAAGCCAAGGTTGTAAGGAATTCCGCTCACTGCCAGGACGGCGAAGCTGATACCCGCCGTCGCGCCCCAGAACAGGAACTTGCGGGCCCAACTCGCGGCAGGACCAGCCCACATGAGGCCTATGAAAGGCAAGAGGAGAACGGTGATCGGCTTGATGCCGATGGAAGCGGTCACCAGCAGAAGCCCGGTGATATGGCGACCGGTGGCTGCAAAGTACATTCCGGCCACCGCCAGGCCCACCATGAGGGCATCGTTGTGGGCACTGGCAACGAAGCTGATGAGAAAGAGCGGGTTGGCCACGGCGATCCACAGCGCACGGCCGGGGTTGATCCCGTGGAGTTCGGCGAGCCTGGGAACATACGCCACACAGAGCACCACCCCCACGGTCGCAAGCACCCGAAAGAGCAGAACGGAAAAGTCGGGCTGGGCGTCGGTGATGCCCACAACCCATCTGGCAAGCCACAGGAAGTAGGGTCCGTACGGCGTCTTGGCTTCAGCCCAGGCAGGATCGGCGCCCAGGGAAAACCAGTTGCTGAGCGTGGAAATGCCGGCCGTGTAAGGGTTCTGGCCTTCCAGCACCAGCCTGCCCTGGCCGGTGTAGGCGTATACGTCGCGCGAATAGATGGGCACGGCAAACATGAGGGGAGCCGCCCACGCCGCAACGGCGACAACCACGGACCTGAGCGAGCCCGGCCCCCAGTCCTTGAGCCTTTGCCCGAGCCTCAACCATGACCTGACCAAAAGCATGGCCCCCGCCGTCAGCAGGATCGTGGAGGTCGTCACGCCCCAACCTTCCGTGCGCAGGGCGATGACAAGGGGGTGCCTGAACATGGGCGAGCCGTTGGCGATCCAGCCGGCTCCGATTGAGCCGACGAAGATCATCAGGGATCCAAAAAATCCTTGCCAGACAGCCACGTAGGCCTTGATCTGTCCGGGGCTGCCGGCTCCGATGTGCGCGGCATCCGGGGAGTAGAGCCCGGCGGCGGCCTTCTCTGACGGCACCGCAGGTTCCTTTGCCTCATCCCGGCTATTTGAGGTGCCCACGCCCGTTCCGCCTGCCGTCATGATATTCCAGTCCCTACGTACATTGGTCCAGCTCATCGATGCAGGCAACAACCGCTCGACAACGGCCCAGTTTACCAGCCGCGGTACGTCGCAGGGGCGGAATGGAGCGCCCCGCCACCCTTCCCATGCGCCTGAACTGTAGGCTGGTCGGGTGCCTATTACTAATGAACGCATCGTCTGGATCGACTGTGAGATGACCGGTCTCGACCTGGTGAACGACGCCCTGATCGAGGTTGCGGCCTTGGTCACCGATTCGGAGCTGGACATCCTGGGTGACGGCGTCGACGTCGTCATCAAACCCGAAGACGCCGCACTTGAACAGATGAACGACTTCGTCCGCGACATGCACACCCGCTCGAAACTCCTGGATGAACTCCCGCACGGCAAGACCATGGCCGAAGCCGAAGCGATCGTCCTGGAGTACATCGAGAAGTGGGTACCGGATCCGAAGAAGGCCCCGCTGGGTGGCAACTCAGTCGGAACCGACCGGATGTTCCTCGCACGGGACATGCCCAACATCGTTGAACACCTCCACTACCGGGTCATCGATGTGAGCACCATCAAGGAACTCTCGCGCCGATGGTTCCCCCGCGCCTATTTCCAGTCCCCCGCTAAACACGGCGGCCACCGCGCGCTTGGCGACATCAGGGACTCCATCGACGAACTGCGCTATTACCGGGAGGCAGTGTTCGTCCCGGCTCCGGGTCCCGATACGGCCACAGCGCAGAAGATTTCCAAGCAGATCGCAGCCGGCCCGGAGACTCCGGAGGACACGTGATCTGGGGCACCTTTTCGGGAAATTTCAGCCAAACGGTCAAAAGTGGCAAAACCACCCCTCAAGACGGGGTATAGTTTTTGTCGTTGCCTTCGCAGCTAACGGGTCATTCCGAAAGCGCAAAAGGCTCATGGTGGGCGTAGCTCAGTTGGCAGAGCGCCTGGTTGTGGTCCAGGAGGTCGCGGGTTCAACCCCCGTCGCTCACCCTCATGAGGTCGGTAGCAGTTTATCGATCGCAGCCAAAGGCCGTACTGGTTATCCAGTGCGGCCTTTGCTTTGTTCCGGCCGATTCCGGCCATTCCAGACCCGAGAACCAGAGGAACACCTGACATGACCGTCCTGCCAGTCACCATCTGGGGCGAACCCGTGCTTCACCGCCGGGCGAGCGAGGTGGAAGTGTTCGACGACGAGCTGCGCACCTTGATTGCCGACATGTTCGAAACGAACGAGGCGGCCAACGGCGTCGGTCTGGCGGCACCCCAGGTGGGGGTAGGCAAGCGGATCTTCATCTTCAAATACGCAAACGACGACGACGCTCCGGACGAAGGCGTCCTGGTGAACCCGGTCCTCACCCTCTCCAAGATCCCTGGCGCCCTTCCCGATCCCGAGGAAGACGTCGAAGGCTGTTTGTCCTTCCCAGGGGAGCACTACCCCCTGCAGAGGGCCGATTGGGCCCGCGTCCAGGGCTTCGACGGCCACGGCCAACCGGTGGATTTCGTCGCGACCGGTTGGTTCGCGAGGGTCATGCAGCACGAATTCGACCACCTCGACGGCAAGCTCTATGTGAACCGCCTGGTTGACCGATACGCCAAGAAGGCGATGAAGCAGGTCAAGAAGAACGGCTGGGGAGTGCCCGGGCTGAGCTGGATGCCAGGTGTCGACCCGGACCCCTTCGGTCACTGAGCGATGACGGGCGTCGCGCAGGACGAATTGTTCACGCTTCTCGACATCCAGGGCGAGGACGCTCTTGAGTGTGCCTCGCTGCTGGCGTCACCTCCTGGAGACGGCACTCGACGGGCCCTTGCCAGCCTTGACGCCCGTCTGGGCGTCTTTCCGAGCACGTCCGCCTCCGCCGATGGCTGCACGGAAACGGACTGGATCGAGGCGCTCCTGCGCTTTGCGCCCGTAGTCCACGGCCATCATCTTTC
Organism: Arthrobacter sp. efr-133-TYG-120; assembly: GCF_030209785.1. Taxonomy (NCBI): domain Bacteria; kingdom Bacillati; phylum Actinomycetota; class Actinomycetes; order Micrococcales; family Micrococcaceae; genus Arthrobacter; species Arthrobacter sp. efr-133-TYG-120. Next base: position 22,249 of record NZ_JARVRI010000032.1, on the reverse strand, counting down.
CCTTGGCATTCCGCCGGAATCGTCCGCCGCGATCCTGGCCGATGTGGGACTGAACCTTCGAATCAACCGAAGGGTCCATGGTCGCTTCGGCTTGGACACGTGGGCATGGCTGACCCTCCACATGGCCGGAAACATCTTCCGTATCGGCCGCCTGCAATTCCACCTTGTCCGCAGCGACGAGGAAGGCTCCGCCGCCGCAAGTGACTCCTGGGTGCTGGGTGTGCACATCCCCGAGGATGGCGGCCTGTCCCCTGCCCTCGTGGACACGAGCTTCAGCCAGGCCAGGGAGTTCTTCGACCGTCACTTCCCGCACAAAGCGGTCTCCGTGGCGAGCTGCGACTCCTGGATGCTGGACCCCTACCTGGCCCGGAAACTCCCGCACAGCAACATCGCCGCTTTTGCCCGCCGATTCACCCTGGACCGCTGCTCAGACGCTCCGGGCGACGCTGTCTATTTCACTTTCCGGCAGCGCGGCATGGAAAACCTCGATCGGCTCCCCCGCGAGACCTCGCTTCAGCGGGTGGTGCTGGAGAGGATCGACGACGGCGGGGTCTGGCAACTTGGACACGGCCACCTGGTGCTTCCCGCAGCACGGAGCACCCCGGCCTGAAGCGGCCACCTCGCGGCCTCAGTTGGCTACGTCGCCCTGATGGTCCGCTGGCCGGGGCACGAGTCCAGGACGCGCTTCATGGCGTCCTTCTCCGCCTGGGTGACCCAGAGCCGGTACGCGGCTTTGACGGAAACCTGCCGCGCGACGTAATGGCAGCGAAAGCCCTTGTTGGCAGGGAGCCAGCTCGCGACGTCGCTCGCGCCTTTCTTCACGTTGGCGGGCCCGTCGACGGCAATCAGGTTGAGGGGGTCATTGGCGAGGCTTTGGCGCTGTTTGGCGGTGAGCTGCTGGGCCCCCTTCTGCCAGGCGTCCCCGAGAGCCACCACATGGTCGATCTGTACGGCTGAGCTGCTTTCGGAGCCCCTGCGGAAATGGATGTCTTCGCCGATGTACGGCTCACGCAGTTCCCCGGACGCGATCCTGCATTTCGAGCCTGCCGTGAACTCCGCTGCCGTAAGATCCCGCCTCAGGATGTCGTTCCTGGTATCGCAGCCGTTCCGGTCGACGTCGAGCCACGCCTGGCCGAATTCATTGCGGTCGTAGTTGTCCTTGGCGGCGCGCCCCTTCACGGGAAGTCCCTCCAGGGCATCAACCGCCGAACCGAGGGGCACCGACTGAACAGCTTCCACCGGCTTCATCCACTCCGGGTCGAAGACCGGAGCTTCCGTTGGCCCGTTGACCGGGCCCTGTCCCACTGAGAACTGGCCGTCGGTGAAGAACCACCCGACGCCGGCAAGCCCACCCGCGATGATGAGAATCACCAGTACCCAGGCCTGCCGGGAGTGGCGGCGGGCACGTCGATAGGCGGCCCAAGTGGTGCTCAAGGGATTGCGTCCTTTCGGGCAGGAATACGTCCCTTGAGACTAGTTCAGGCGCTGTTCGCCGACGCTGATATCCACAGTGTGGAGGACAAGTCACAGTGTCGGAACAATCACAGCGCAAGCTGCAGGGGCGGCTTACTGCTCCCTGGTGACACGCTTCAGGTCTTCGGCGGCCAGCTCGAGAAGCGACCCCAATTGGATGACCCGCTCCTCGGAGATGTCACCCGCTGCATGTGCGGCCTTGGCTTCGTCGAGAAGCCGCTGGGCTTCCTTGAGATTGGCGCGCGCTACGTCCAGTGCGTGTTCAAGGGTTGTTTCGTGTTCCAGAATCTTTTCGCTTTCCATGCGTCCATTCTGGTCAGGTTTCCCGGCTGATACCAGCGCATCAGCCGGGAATACCCTGTGTCTTTCCTGGCCTCGGCCTAGGCCGCTAGACGCCGGCGGGCTCCAACGTTGCCTTGGGTTCAAGGTTCACCGCGACGCCGCGTGCCGGGAACGACGGCGGGTTCACGCCGGCCATTTCTTCCATGACGCGGACGACCTGGCAGGAGTAGCCGAATTCGTTGTCGTACCAGACATAGACCACGAGGTGCTTGTCGGTGGCGATCGTGGCGAGGCCGTCCACGATGCCTGCACGGCGGGAGCCCACGAAGTCCGTGGAGACGACCTCGGGTGAGTCGATGAAGTCGATCTGCTTGCGCAGCTCCGAGTGCAGGGACATTTCACGAAGGTAGTTGTTGACCTCGTCCTTCGTGGTTCCCTTTTCAAGGTTCAGGTTCAGGATGGCCATGGACACGTCCGGGGTGGGAACGCGGATCGCGTTGCCGGTCAGCTTGCCCTGCAGTTCCGGAAGGGCCTTCGCCACAGCCTTGGCCGCACCCGTTTCGGTGATGACCATGTTCAGGGCGGCCGAGCGGCCGCGGCGGTCACCCTTGTGGAAGTTGTCGATCAGGTTCTGGTCGTTCGTGAACGAGTGCACGGTTTCCACGTGGCCGTGGATGACGCCGAACTTGTCGTTGAGGGCCTTGAGCACCGGGGTGATGGCGTTCGTGGTGCAGGAAGCCGCGGTGACGATCGTGTCCGAGTCCTCGATGGAGGAGTGGTTGATGCCGTGGACGATGTTCTTCAGCTCGCCCTTGCCCGGAGCCGTGAGCAGCACGCGTGCGACACCCTTGCTCTGCAGGTGCTGGGAGAGGCCTTCGGCGTCGCGCCAGCGGCCCGTGTTGTCCACCACCAGGGCATCCTTGATGCCGTAGGCCGTGTAGTCGACGGTGGAGGGGTTGTCCGAGTAGATGACCTGGATCTGGACGCCGTTGGCCGTGATCGTGTTGGCGGCCTCGTCCACGCGGATAGTGCCCTCAAAGGAACCGTGCACCGAGTCGCGACGCAGCAGGCTGGCGCGCTTGACGAGGTCGTTCTCGGCGCCCTTGCGGACCACAATCGCACGCAGGCGCAGGCCGTGGCCGCCGCCGGCCTTTTCGATCAGGAGGCGGGCCAGCAGGCGGCCGATGCGGCCGAAACCGTAAAGCACGACGTCGGTGCTGGTCCGGTCGTCCGCGCCGCGGCGCCCGACAACCTCGGCAAGCTCGGCGCGGAGGAAGTCTTCCAGGGGCGTGCCCGCGGCCTCGGCCTTGTACTTCTCGTTCAGGCGGGCGATATCGATCGCAGCGGCCCCGAGGTCAAGTTCGGCCAGGATGTTCAGCAGCGGCGCGGTCTCTTCGAGACGGAGTTCGTCCTTGCTCATCCGGCGCGCGAAACGGTGGGCTTTCAGGATGTTCATCGACGACTTGTTGATCAAGCTGCGCCCGTGGATGCTCGTCACCACGTTGTTCTCACGGTACAGCCGGCCGATCACCGGAATCATGGCCTCGGCCAGCGCTTCGCGGCCCATCCACGTATCAAGACAAGAATCTGATGACTGGCTCACAGAACTACCTTCCTAGGGTCAGCTACATACGTCCTCGTACGTAGATGGCGGCCGCCCGGAGTAATCCTGCGGCACTGGCATCGGCGGGACTTCGGTCTGCCCGGACACCTTGAACGCTGCAAAGAAAAACCGCCGGCTGCGAACGCAGAACCGGCGGTGGAACTTCTACGTTCACTGTCCATTCTAAGGTCTGGCACGGGACGACTTGGCCGCCGGAACGCGTGAAATCACTCACATAGGCGAAGGGATGGGTTGACCGATACGCCGGGTTCTGTCCTCCCTGCCGTTGCCGGCGAAGGAGTGGCGACCATCCATCTACGAACGCCGTTGCCGACGCCCTCCAGCGGCCTACCCGGACACTCGGGCGAGCAGCCCTCGATCGTGCCCTGTCTGGCCTTGCTCCGGGTGGGGTTTACCTAGCCTCCCTGGTCACCCAGGGAGCTGGTGGTCTCTTACACCACCGTTTCACCCTTACCTGCTGCCTGCCTGTGCTGGCACAAGCAGACGCGGGCGGTCTGTTCTCTGTGGCACTGGCCTGCGGGTTACCCCGAGTGGGCGTTACCCACCACCCTGCCCTGTGGAGCCCGGACGTTCCTCGAGCCACTCACGTGGCGCGCGGCCGCCTAGTCAACCCATCCGCCCTACAGTCTACCGGCGTCGGGCCCTGCGCATTTCCGGACGGCACTGCCGGAAGGTACCGCTAGGCAGCTGGCGCCCGTATTACTGGCAATACAGCTAATATCGACTGGTGCTGATTCTGCTGCCGCCCTCCGAAGGCAAGACCCCCGCTGAGAAGGGCTCCGCCGTCGAATGGGAGTCCCTGAGCTTTCCGGAACTCAACAGCTACCGGGCCAAAGTGCTCGACGCGCTGGGCCTGGTCAGCGCGCACGAGGACGCCCTCGCCTTGCTGGGGGTGGGCGCGTCCTTGAGGGACGACGTCGAACGCAATACCCGGCTCCACGCCGAACCCGCCGCCCCTGCCCATCAGGTGTATTCCGGTGTCCTCTACGACGCGCTTGGCTACAAGACCCTGACGCCGGCACAGCGCCGCAAGGCGGTGGAGTCGATCCTTGTGGTGTCCGCCCTGTGGGGCGCCATCGGTTTCGGCGACCGCGTGCCCGCCTACCGCTTGTCCATGGGAACGGCACTGCCCGACGTCGGGCGCCTCGCGTCGTTCTGGAAGCCGCAGCTCACCGAGGCCCTCGCCTCGCTGGTGGAGGGCGAGCTGCTGGTGGACTGCCGCTCCAGCACCTACGCGGCGGCTTGGGCTCCGCCCGCGGCGCAGACGGTCTCCGTCAACGTCTTTTCCGAGTCCAATGGCAAACGCACCGTCGTCAGCCACTTCGCCAAGCACACACGCGGCGAACTGGCCCGGCACTTGCTGAGCCGCCGAGGAAAGGCGCCGGGGACGCCCGAACAACTCCTCAAGGCAGCCTCGGAAATCTGGACGGCGGAGTTGACGGAAGGCACCGCCCGCAAGCCGCACACCCTCAGCATCATCCTCCCCAACTAACTAGCACTAGATGTCGTTTTGACGCCTCATAACGACATTAACTGCGAGCTAGTTGGGTGGGGAACAGGCGGTTAGTTCCACTCGGCGGAGCGCACCAGGATGCAGCCGGAGTCGGGGCAGAACACGATCTCGTCCTCGGCCGCGGCCTTGACCTCGGCGAGGTCGCCGGGGCTGAGCGTCATTCCCGAGCCTTCGGACTTGCCGTGGAAAAGCCGGGCGGCCCCCACACCGCGCTTGGCAAGGGTCTTTTCGTAGATGGCCAGCATCCCGGCGTCGAGCCCTTCGGCGAAGCCGGTCCTCTGGGCGCGTACATCCGTCTCTTCGGAAACAATCTCGGCGATCGCGGCGTCCAGCTCGGCACGGATCCCGGAGAAGGACCCCTGGATATCATCGACGATCTGCTGTTGCGCCGCTTGGCGCTCCCTGAGTCCGTCCAGGCGTTCGAGGATTTCCAGCTCGACATCCTCAAGGTCCGAACGGCGCTTGTTCAGTGATGCGATGTCGCTTTGCAGCGCGACGAGGTCCTTGGAAAGTCCGGTGCCGCTGTTCAACCTGGCTTCGTCCCGTGCAATGCGGCTCGCCACTTGCTCGACGTCGGCCTCTGACCTGCGCAGCTCTGTTTCGGCGTCGTGGACGGCAAGTTTCGCGGTTCCAAGCGCGCCGTTGGCCACACTGAGGGCGTCCTGAAGATCAGTGATGCGGGGGTCTGTCTCCAACGTGCGGCGGCGGTTCGCCAAGGATTTGAGCTTCGCATCCAACCCCTGCAGTTCGAGCAATTTCAACTGTTCCGCCGGTGCTGCCTTGGCCACGCTTACCTCCGCTTGATCGTGCCGGGGTTGGTATTCAGCCCCAGCCAGGCCTTGGGCCTGTTTGTCTCGACTCTATCGCCTAGGGCGCTCCCCTGCCTCGCCCGCCAGGCCTAGCCGGGAGTCAGAATGAAGTCCCACGGATCGCTGTTGGTGGTTGCCACACGGATCTCGACGTCGTGGCCCTGGTCCGCGAGCACGTTGCCGAGCGCTTCGGCCGCGGCGGGCAACCAGAGCCACTCGCTCGCGAAATGCGATACGTCAACAAGGTACGGCCTCCCGTCAACGGCAGCTTCGCGCGCCTCGGACGCCGGGTGGTGCCGCATATCCGCGGTGACGTAGATGTCCGCCTGGCTGGCCCGGACGGCGTCGAAGAGGCTGTCTCCGGCGCCGCCGCAAACGGCCACACGGCGCACCAGCCCGTCCTTGTCCCCGGCGACCCGCACGCCGCCGGCCACCGAAGGCAGGATCTCGAACACCCGCGCGGCAAAGTCTCCCAGGGTCATGAGTTCGGGCAAGTCGCCGACCCGGCCGATCCCCTCTTCCGGCAGGCCGTGGGCCGCAGGCGCCAGCGGGACAACGTTGTCCAGCCCGAACGCGTCGGCGAGGACATCGGAAACGCCACCGACGGCGGAGTCCCCGTTGGTGTGCACGGTCAGCAGCCCGGTACCGGACTCAATGAGCCGATGGACGGCGAGGCCCTTGGCGCTCGTGGCAGCAACGGAGGTGACGCCCTTGAGCAGCAACGGATGGTGCGTAACGAGGAGCTCGGCGCCCCATTCAATGGCCTCTTCAATGGCGGCGAGGGTCGGATCCACGGCGAACATGACCTTCGTGACGGTAGCGGTTGGCCGTCCGACAACCAGTCCTACCTCGTCCCATTCCTCGGCAAGCGATTCCGGCCAGAGCTCCTCCACTGCCAAGAGGACCTGACCGAGCGTGGGGGTACCTGGCGTCCCGGCTGCACCGTTCTCCGATTCTTCCCCGGATCCCGTATCTGCAACCGCGGTGTTCACAGCTTCCATGCATTACATTCTTGCGCATCCGGCGGCCAAGTCGCGCTTGCGGCCATCGGACTGTTTGAGATTGTTGTCACCGGCGGGATCTGCTCCGTCACACTCCCGTAAGGTTGTGCGGGAATCATCCAGGACTCCCGGCCATTGAAGAGATCATGAAAACTTTTGTACTTGGCGGAGGCTGCTTCTGGTGCCTCGACGCTGTCTATCAGAAGACCAAGGGCGTCAGTTCCGTGGTTTCCGGCTACACGGGCGGGCACATCCGCAACCCTGACTATTACGACGTCTGCTCCGGCATGACGGGTCACGCAGAGGTCGTCGCAGTGACTTTCGACGAGGACATCATTCCGGCGGACATCATCCTCGACATGTTCTTCGCCTTGCACGATCCCACCACGCTCAACCGCCAGGGCTACGACGTCGGAACCCAGTACCGTTCCTCGATGTTCTACACCACCACTGAAGAAAAGATCCTCTTCGAGGAAGCCATCCTCCGGAACCAGGAACTGTGGTCCAAGCCGATTGTGACCGAGGTGAGCAGGCTGCCGGAATTCTACGAAGCCGAGTCCATCCACCAGGACTACTACGCCAAGTTCCCCGAGCAAGGTTATTGCCAGGTCATCATCAACCCGAAGCTCGCCAAGGCCCGGAAATATTACTCTTCGTGGCTCCGCGCGTAGCAGCGTGTAGCACCGCTCGTTAGGCTGACCTCAGCAGTAGCTATTTCAGCGAATTCAGAGAATAGGCATGATTACATGGCACGGATCTACGACGACGTCACCCAGCTGATCGGCGGAACCCCCCTGGTCCGCTTGAACAGGCTCACCGAAGGCTTGGACGCCACGGTTGCCGTGAAGCTGGAGTTCTACAACCCCGCCAACAGCGTCAAAGACCGTATCGGCGTGGCGATTGTCGACGCCGCCGAGAAGTCCGGTGCGCTGAAGCCGGGCGGCACCATCGTCGAAGGAACGTCGGGCAACACCGGCATCGCGCTGGCCCTGGTCGGTGCGGCACGCGGTTACAAGGTCATCCTGACGATGCCGGAAACCATGTCCACCGAGCGCCGCGTCATGCTGCGCGCCTACGGTGCGGAGATTGTGCTGACCCCCGGCTCTGAAGGCATGCGCGGCGCCGTCGAGAAGGCACAGGAGATCGTCGCTAACACGGAGAACTCCATCTGGGCCCAGCAGTTCGCCAACGAGGCAAACCCGGCAATCCACCGCGCCACCACGGCCGAGGAAATCTGGGCGGACACCGAAGGCGGAGTGGACATCTTCGTCGGCGGCGTCGGCACCGGCGGCACCATCACCGGCGTCGGACAGGTCCTGAAGGAGCGCAAGCCCGAAATCCAGATCGTGGCCGTTGAGCCCAAAGACTCCCCCATCCTGAACGGCGGCGCCCCGGGCCCGCACAAGATCCAGGGTCTCGGCGCGAACTTCATTCCGGAAATCCTTGACACCAACGTCTACGACGAGGTCCTCGACGCAACCCTTGAGGACTCCGTGGCCACCGCACGCGCCCTCGGCACCAAGGAAGGCATCCTGGGCGGCATCTCGGCCGGCGCGGCTGTCTGGGGTGCGCTGGAGCTCGCGAAGCGTCCGGAGAACAAGGACAAGCTCATCGTGGCAATCGTTCCCGACTTCGGCGAACGTTACATCTCCACCGTGCTTTTTGACGATATTCGCGGCTGATTGCGGACCCCGCGCAACCGCTTTCTTTCATTTCCTGTAGAAAGGTCTTTGTGAGCTTCTTCGCAAGACTTATGGAGGACCTCGAGGCCGCCCGGTCACATGACCCGGCGGCCCGAGGCTCCTTTGAGAACTTTTTTGCCTACTCCGGCCTGCATGCCATCTGGGCGCATCGCCTGACGCACAAATTGTGGCAAAACCCCGAGCTACGCTTCCCGGCGCGGCTCATTTCCCAGCTTGCCCGGTTCCTGACCGGGATCGAGATCCACCCCGGCGCTACCATCGGCCGCAGGTTCTTCATTGACCATGGCATGGGTGTGGTGATCGGTGAGACGGCCGAGATCGGCGAAGACGTCATGATCTACCACGGCGTGACGCTGGGTGGCCGTTCCTTGGCCAAGGTCAAGCGCCACCCCACCATCGGAGACCGCGTCACCATCGGAGCCGGGGCCAAGGTCCTTGGTCCCATCACCATCGGCGCGGACAGTGCCATCGGCGCCAACGCCGTCGTGGTCAAGGACGCACCGCCTGAGTCGATCATCACCGGTGTGCCCGCAACGTGGCGGCACCGTGATGCCAAGAGCGAAACGAAACCCGCCGTCGACCCCGCCGAGTACTACATCGAATACCGGATCTAGCCGGAAAAACGTTTGTAGGCGTTCCAGAAAACGGTGTCGAAGGCCCGGTCGGGAAGCACCCTCCGCAAGGCCAGAATGGTCCAGGCTCCCCTGCCCACCGGGTATCGGGTCCTGGGCCTTCCCGACGTTGCCGCGTGCACGATAGCGCGGGCCACGATACGCGGGCGCGTCGAAAGCGCAGTTCCCGACGTCGACGCCAAAGCAGCCGCAACGATCCCGGCCTGCCCGCGATACGGTCCGTGTCCCGAGACAGTCAGCAGGCTCTCCCCCGCGATGGTTCCCCATTCCGTGTCCGTGCCCGCGGGCTCAATGATTGCCACGTCGATGCCATGGGGCTTTAGTTCAAGGCGCAGGGAGTCGCTGAGGCCCTCGACGGCGAATTTTGTTGCGTGGTACCAGGCGCCAAGGGGTTCATACATTTTGCCGCCGATCGAGGACACATTGATGATCCTGCCGGAAGCCGCAGCACGCATCACGGGAATCACCAGCTGGGACATCCGGGCGAGGCCGAAGACGTTGACCTCGAACTGGCGCCGGCCCTCATCCAGCGGCACCTCTTCCAAGGAACCATAGGACCCGTATCCGGCGTTGTTGACCAGTACGTCGATCCGTCCCTGCTCTGCCAGGACAAGATCCACGGCGGCCTTCATCGAGTCATCCTCGGTGACATCCAGGGACAACACCTTGATTCCGTGGGCTTTGAGCGGTTCCATCTTTTCGACCCGCCGAGCGCCCGCGTACACGACCATTCCCGCCTTGCTGAGCTCGACGGCGGCTTCAAAACCGATTCCGGTTGACGCACCTGTGACAAATGCGACGCGTTGCGGCATGGACTGCTCCTCGTGTGACGGGGTTGAATGCGCACGACCCGCCTACGGCAAAGGCCGGCGCCTCCACAGTAACGCGGAAGTGCCGGCCTTTGTCATGAACCGAGTGGGGCAGCAGGGTCAGTCTTTACCTACGTGGCTTGGAGTCGACACGAAAGGGCCTGCCCCAATCGCTAGTGGGTGTCGACTGCCGAGATCTCGGACTTGTCTTCGCCCCACAGGGTGTGGAAGGTACCCTCGGCGTCAACGCGGCCGTAGGTGTGCGCTCCGAAGAGGTCGCGCTGTCCCTGAATGACTGCTGCAGCGAGGCGCTTGCGGCGAAGTCCGTCGTAGTAGGCCAGCGAGGAGGAGAACACCGGAACCGGGATGCCCAGCTGGACAGCCGTTGCCACCACGCGGCGCCATGCCGGCAGCGCGCCGGCGATCGCCTTGGTGAAGGCCGGAGCGAACAGCAGGTTGGCCGGCTTCTCCACGGCAGCGTAGGCGTTGGTGATCTCCTTGAGCAGCTCGGCCCGGATGATGCAGCCGCCGCGCCACAGGGAGGCGATTTCATCGAGCTTGAGGTCCCAGCCGTATTCCTTTGCGGCGGAGGTCAGCATGTCCAGGCCCTGGGCGTAGGAAACCAGCTTGGAGGCGTACAGCGCCTGGCGCACGTCCTCGACGAAGTTCTCGGGGACCTCGACGGCGATTTCCTCGCCGGCGAGCAGCTCCTGGCCAAGCTTGCGCTGTTCTGCCTGGGAAGAGAGGGCACGCGCGAAGACGGACTCGGCGATGCCCGAAACCGGGGAGCCGAGCTCGAGGGCGGAGATGACCGTCCAGCGGCCGGTGCCCTTCTGGCCGGCAGCGTCCACGACGACGTCGACGAACGGCTTGCCCGTCTTGGCGTCGACGTGCCCGAGGACCTCTGCGGAGATCTCGATCAGGAAGGAAGCAAGTTCGCCCTTGTTCCATTCGGCGAAGATCTTGGACTGCTCGGCCGGCTCGATGCCGGCGCCGGAGCGCAGGAGATCGAAGGCTTCGCCGATAACCTGCATGTCGGCGTATTCGATGCCGTTGTGGACCATCTTGACGAAGTGGCCGGCGCCGTCGGTGCCGATCCAGGCGCAGCAGGGCTGGCCGTCAACCTTGGCGGAGATCTTTTCGAGCAGCGGGCCCAAAGCGTCGTAGGACTCCTTCGAACCACCGGGCATGATGGAGGGGCCGTTCAGGGCGCCCTCTTCGCCGCCGGAAACACCGACGCCCACGAAGTGCAGGTCCTTCTCGGCCAGCGCGGATTCGCGGCGGCGGGTGTCCTCGTAGTGCGAGTTGCCGGCGTCGATCACGATATCGCCGGGCTCGAGCAAGGGAACGAGCTGGTCGATGACGGCGTCAACCGGCTTGCCGGCCTTCACCATGATCAGGACGCGGCGGGGCTTCTCGAGGGAGTCCACGAGTTCCTGGAGGGTTTCCGTGCGGATGAAGTCGCCGTCCGTGCCATGCTTGGCCAGCAGGGCGTCGGTCTTTTCGACGGAGCGGTTGTGGAGGGCAACGGTGAAGCCGTTGCGGGCCAGGTTGCGGGCCAGATTGGCGCCCATCACCGCGAGGCCGGTGACACCGATGTGTGCTGACATCAAAACTCCAATTCATTCTTGTGCATCGAGTCCTGCTAGGAGCGAGGAAACGCTTTCTAGAGCAGTAGCTGGAATAAACCATACGTATTCGGACCACGTCTGGGAAAGTTGCGCCCACGTTTTGGAAACGTCCGCGTCACAAAAGAGTCTATGTTGCGAGCTCGTGCTGTGGGGAGTTCACCGTCGCTCGGGCTTCCAGTGGCGGAACCATCAACGCCACTATGCTTACGACTATGTCAACCAGTCTCCACTACCGCGCTGTCGAGCATCTGGGTACCCGGATCGTCGGCGGTAAGCTCCCTACCGGTCACGTCATGTTGGCTGAACACCTTGAGGACGAGCTCAAAGTGTCGCGGTCGGTGGTGCGTGAGGCTGTCAGGGTGCTGCAGTCTTTGGGACTGGTGGAAACCATCAAGCGTGTTGGCATCCGTGTCCTCCCCGCGCACCGCTGGAATCCCTTCGATCCGCTGGTCATCCGTTGGCGGCTGGCCGGAGAAGGCCGCGGCGCCCAGTTGCGCTCCCTCGCCGAACTCCGCTCCGCCGTCGAGCCCGTAGCGGCGGAACTGGCCGCGGAAAACGCACCGGAGTCCCTGCGCAGCGAACTGGTGGACATTTCCCTGGCGATGCGCGAAGCAGGCCGCGCGGGCGACATGCCCACGTTCCTGGACCTCGACATCCGCTTTCATGCCCTGGTGCTCTCCGGCTCCGGCAATGAAATGTTCGCGAACCTGATCGGGCAGGTCACAGAGACACTCACCGGCCGGACCGTTCACGGCCTCATGCCGGAACATCCGAAGGAAGCGGCCCTGCAATGGCATCTGGATGTAGCCCAAGGCATCCGGGACCGAGACGGCGACAAGGCCCGCGAGGCCGCCTCCAACATCATGCGGGAGACCATCGCGGACCTGTCACCAGACTGGGAACGCCAGCCACGGGTATTTGTTCCAGTCGAGCGGCGCTGACGGCTGAACGCCCGCGCCGCCCGACTCATCGGCTGAGAGCCTATGCCATAGGCTGGAAGTTCAGCAGGACCTTCCCCGATTCGGCCGAGTTCTTGGCCACCTCGAAGGCCTCCAATCCACGGTCCAGCGTGAATTCGTGCGTCACCACCGGGTCCACGTAGAGCGAACCGTCCGCGAGGGCGGCAATGACCTCGTCGATCTCGTTGTTGAAACGGAAGGAGCCCAGCAGTTCGAGCTCGCGGGTGATGGCCAGCGAAATGAAGACCGGCTGCGGCCCCGAGGGCAGCAGCCCGACCATAACCACTTTCCCGCCGCGTACTGCGCCCTTGATGGCCGATGCCAGTCCGAAGTGGCTGCCGGAAGACTCGATGACGACGTCGGCTTCCACCGCGGCGATCGCCTCGGCGTCGTCACCCTTGAGGACCTCGTCGGCGCCCACTGCGCGCGCGATCTCAAGAGGCTTGTCGTGCATGTCGACGGCCACGATCCGGGCTGCCCCCGCGCGCTTGAGGACGGCAACTGCCAGCGCGCCGATCGGACCGCTTCCGATCACCAGCGCCGTCTTCCCGGCAACGTCCCCTGCGCGGGCGACGGCGTGCCAGGCGACACTGGCCGGTTCCACCAGCGCCGCCGTGCGCAAGTCCAGCGTGGCCGGGAGGGCCCGGAGCATGCGGGACGGCAGCGTGGCGTAACGGCTGAAGGCGCCGTCCGTGTGCGGGTACCGCGCCGCGCTCCCAAGGTAGGTGCAGCCCGGGGAGAGGTTGGGCCGGTCTTCCGGATACTTGGCGGCACCCGGGGCCGGCGTCGCGGGGTGGACGGCGACGGGCGTTCCGGCTGCCGGGCCGCTGCCGTCCGCGGCCTGCTGGACAACGGTCCCGACGATTTCGTGACCGAGCACCATCGGAGCCTTGAGGATCGATTCCCCCGCCGCGCCATGGAGCCAGTAGTGCAGGTCCGAGCCACAGATGCCCCCATAGGCGATCTCGACAACGGCCTGGTCCGGGGCGGGAACAACGAGGGCTATGTCCTCGATGCGAAGGTCGCCGGCCGCGTGGGCCACGACCGCGGGTGAAGACTGCGGAAGCTGGAAAGCGCTCATTAGACGACCACCGTCATTCCGCCGTCAACGAAGATCGTCTGGCCGTTGACGAAGTTCGACGCCTCGGAGGCAAGCCAGACTGCCGGACCGGCGAGATCCGCCACGGTGCCCCACCGGTGGGCCGGCGTCCGGCCGAGGATCCAGGAGTTGAAGTCGGGATCGTCCACGAGGTTCTGGGTCATCTCGGTGTGGATGTAACCGGGGGCGATGCCGTTGATCTGAAGGCCGGAGGCCGCCCATTCCGCGGTCATGGCGCGCGTCAGATTGCGCAGCCCGCCCTTCGCGGCGACATAGGGGGCGATCGTGGGGCGTGCCAGGTCAGTCTGCACGGAGCAGATGTTGATGATCTTGCCGTGGCCCCTAGGGATCATGTGACGGGCGGCTTCGCGCCCTACGAGGAAGGCGCTCGTGAGGTCGGTGGTGATGACCCGCTCCCAGTCCTTCACATCCAGGTCCAGCATCGGAACCCGGTGCTGGATACCGGCGTTGTTGACGAGGATATCGAGGGGGCCGACGTTCTCCTCGACCCAGGCGATGCCCCGGGCCGCTTCAGTATCGCTGGTGACGTCGAACGCACAACTGTGGATCCGGCCGGGCCCGAAATCCGCCGCCATGGCGGCTTCCGCGTCCTTGAGCCGTTCCGTGTTGATGCCGTTGAGGACAACGGTGGCACCGGCGTCGGCCAATCCGCGGGCCAGCGCGTTGCCGATGCCGCGGCTGGATCCGGTCACGAGCGCAACGCGCCCGGTGAGATCAAAGAGTCCACTCATGGTTGTTTCCTTACGTAGTTCAAAGGGCTAACGGAAGAGTCACTAAGGTTCGCGATGGCCTGGCGGACGACGGCGAGGTCCTGGTCGCCAAGGCCCTGATCAATCAGTTCGCGGTAGAGTTCGACGCCGGCAGCCGCCATGGGGACAGCGGCACCGGCCGCTTCGGCGCTTTCGAGCACGAACTTGAGGTCCTTGTGCATGAACTTCGCGGGACCGGTGGGCGCGTAATCCTTGGCCGCCAGCCGGGGTCCGACAATCTCCAGGACCCGGCTTCCGGCGAGTCCTCCGGAAAGCACCTCGAACAGGGTTTCGACGTCCATGCCCGAGCGCTCGGCGAGTTCAGCGGCTTCCGCGAGGGCCGCCGTCGTAGTCCCGACAATCAGTTGGTTGCATGCCTTTGCCAGCGATCCGGCACCCAAGTTGCCCATGCGGCGGACCGTGGCGCCCATGGATTGGAGCACGGGAAGCGATCGCTGGAAGTCTTCTTCGCCGGCTCCCACCATGATGGCCAGCGTGCCGTCCTGCGCACCTTTGGTGCCCCCGCTGACCGGTGCATCGACGACGACGGCGTTCCCGCCGCTTGCGCTATGGACCGTCCGGCCGAATTCCTGCACGGCGGCCGGAGACACGCTGCTCATGATGATGATCGTGGTCCCCGGAAGCGGCGCGTCCGAGCGCCAGGACTCGAGCAACGGCGCGGCGGCATCCAGGATGTAGGAGAGATCCGGAAGCATGAAAATGATGACGGGCTGGTCCCGGAGTCCGGCAACCGACTCCGAACGATTTCCGCCGAGCTTCTCCAACTCGGCGAGCGCTTCGGCGGAACGGTTCCACGCAGTCACTTCCCAGCCGTTGCCGAGCAGATTGGCTGCCATGGGGAAGCCCATCAGCCCGAGTCCCACAAAACCTGCGGTCTTGGCGGTCATCTTTCGCATACACCTCACTTCTTTGTGGTTCATCTTTCAAAAACTGTTCAATATCCTAGCCTCAATTCAGTATGATGAACACCATGACGACTGATGAACTCACCATCGCGATCGCAGTCCCGCTCGAAGCCGAGCATGTGGAGCGTATCCGCGCAGTAGATCCGAGCATCACGGTGCTCTACGAACCCGAGCTTCTTCCTCCGGAACGCTTCCCGGCCGACCACTCGGGCGATCCGGACTTCAAGCGGACTCCCGAACAAGAGGAACGCTACTGGTCCATGTTGAACAAGGCCCAGATCCTGTACGGCTTCCCCAACGAGAATCCGGCCGGCCTGGCCCGCATCGCACAGAGCAACCCGCACCTGCAGTGGATCCACGCCATGGCCGCAGGTGCCGGTGGCGCCGTGAAGGCCTCGGGGCTTGACAGCGAGACCCTGCAGAAGTTCAAGGTCACCACGTCGGCAGGCGTCCATGCCCTTCCGCTGGCCGAGTTCGCAGCCCTGGGCATCCTCAACGGCTTCAAGCGCAGCGGGGAACTTGCACAGGACCAGGCTGCCAAGGTCTGGCCCGAGTTGCGCACCCCCACCAAACTTGTGAACGGCTCCAAGCTGGTCATCACGGGTCTCGGCGAAATCGGCCTCGAGACCGCCCGCATCGCCCGCGCCCTTGGAATGAAGGTGAGCGGAACCAAGCGGAACGTCGAAGCGATCGACGGAATCGACGAGGTCGCGGACAACGATGGCCTGGCCGGACTCCTTGCCACGGCCGACGCCGTTGTCAACACCCTCCCGGGCACTCCCTACACTGAGAAACTCTTCAACCACGAGGTCTTCTCGGCGATGAAGCCTGGCGCGGTCTTCGTCAACGTTGGCCGCGGAACCGTGGTTGACGAAGACGCGCTCCTCGAAGCCTTGGACACCGGCCAAGTGTCCTACGCCTGCCTGGACGTTTTCGCGGTCGAGCCCCTCCCCCAGGACAGCCCGCTGTGGAACCACCCGAAGGTCATGGTCTCGCCGCACACCTCGGCACTCAGTGCCGCGGAGAACCGCCTCATCGCCGAACGCTTCGCCAGCAACCTGCGTACGTTCCTCGACGGCGGGGAACTCCCCCACCTTGTGGACACGGTGCACTTCTACTAAACCGCCGGCTTCCCAGCGCCATCGTGGCGGCCCCTCCGGTTTCCGGAGGGGCCGCTTTGCTGTATGGGGCGGGTTTGCCGGGGGTTTGCCGGGGGTGGGGCACGAAAAAGCGACGGTCCCCTCCGCACTTAGGAGGGGACCGTCGCTGCTTGCGTACCTCGTGGTACGGGACTCCTTACTTCGCATCCTCCAGGGAGAGAAGGTCACGGCCGGCTGTTTCCGGTGTGAAGAACGTGGTGATGTATGAAATCAGCGCGAGGACCAGCGAGTAAACCGCCAGGACCACCCAGGAGTTGCCCGTCGCAGCAAGGAGCGCGACGCCAACCAGGGGCACGAGTCCGCCGGCCAGGACAGCAGACAGTTCGCGGCTCAATGCCACACCGGTGAAACGGTACTGCGAGCCGAAGAGCTCAGGCAGCAGCGGGCACTGCGGGCCAAGCATTGACTGCACGCCAAGGGCGATCCCGACAACCATGACGGCCCACACGAGGGTCACGTTTCCGAGGGTCACCAAGTAGAACGCGGGAATAGCGAAGATCGCCTGGAACAGTGCCCCATAGCGGTAGACCTTGACTCGACCAATACGGTCAGACAAGGCGCCGAAGGTGACCACCATGACGGCGGCGAATCCGGCGGCGATCAGCAAGCCGACCGGGCCGATGAACTTGTCGCCAGGGAAGACACCTTCCTTGACGGACATGAAGGAGATGAGCAATGCAGAGTAGATCGAGGAGTTGCCGTTCTCACCCATGCGGAGGCCGATGCCTACGAGCACATTCTTTTTGGAGTGCTTCCAGAGCTCACCAACGGGGTTCTTCACCACGTTCTTGTGCTTCTCAAGCTCCTGGAACACCGGGGTTTCCTTCAGCTTCAGACGGATGAAGATTGCCACGACGATCAGGATGATGCTCGCGAGGAAGGGCACGCGCCACAACCAACCTTCGAGCACGCCCTTATTGGCCATGCCAATGAGCGCAAAGGTGCCGGCGCCGAGGAGGGTTCCAAGTTGGATGCCCACGAACGGCAGCGAAGCGAAGTAGCCGCGGCGCTTAGGGGGTGCAACCTCGGAGATCAGCGTGGTTGCGCCAGCCTGTTCGGCTCCTGCTCCCAGGCCCTGGACAATACGGAGTGTCACCAGCAGGACAGCTCCGAGCATGCCCGCCTGGTCGAACGTCGGCAGCAAGCCGATCGCGAAGCTGGCAAGGCCCATCATGCCGATGGTCATCAGGAGGACCACCTTGCGGCCAAAGCGGTCTCCGATGAATCCGAAGAAAATGCCACCGAAGGGCCGCGCAGCGAATCCAACGCCATAGGTAGCGAAAGACGCGATCAATGCGCCGCTTTCACCCAAGGGCTTGAAGAACAGAGGTCCGAAGATCAGGGCCGAAGCCAGACCATAAATGTAGAAGTCGTAGTACTCCAGGGCGGATCCTACCGAGCTGGCAAGCGTTGCCCTTCGCAGCTGTTCCGGCTCAACTACTGCGCCGTCCATATCAGCAAGCTTTGTCTTAGTACGAGTTGTCACAAGCACTCCCTCAAGAACACTCCAGACCCCCGTTGGCCTGGCGAGATAGCGTCAGCCGCCATGGCGTGAATCACTATATTGAACAGAGTACAGCACGTTGTACAAGTTTCAAGTGGTGTAATCAGATTTATTTATGACCCCGTCGGGGCGGCCAGATCTATCCCATCGGGTTGCCCAGCGAGTGGGCGAGCTCCTTGAGTTCCTTCACCATGAGGGCAGCCTGTTCCTCGGAAAAAGTGGCCTTCAGGGCTGTCACCGAGAGACCGAGGCTGGGGCCATGCGCCCCGTGGGTGGGGACGGGCACGGCGAGGCAAACCACGCCTAGTGTGGATTCCTCATCCTCCAGGGCGTAGCCCTGCTTGCGGATCGCGACAACCTGGGCCTTGAGCTCGGCGGCACTCCGGAGGGACTTCGGGGTCATGACAGGCAGTTCCACGTCGTCCGGGAACATCGCCTCGATGTCATGGTCGTGAAGCTGGGCCAGGAGGACCTTCCCGACGGCGCTGAGGGAAAGCGGCATTTTGTCGCCGATGTTCGACGTGAGCCGGACGGCGGGGTGCCCTTCGTAGCGGGCCAGGTAGATGATGTGATCGCCGTCGATCATCGCGATCCGCACGGTTTCGCCGGAGAGCGTCGGCGCCTGTTCACAGAACTTGTAGAACTCCTGGACTTCGTCGAGCCGGCTAAGGTAGGCGGCGCCAAGTTCAACCAGTTTCCGGCCAAGTGAAAAATCGGCACCTTCGCGGGTAATCAGCCGGGCTTCCTCAAGAGCGAGCAGCAGGTTTGACGTGGAAGACTTCGGAATCCCGAGTTCCCTTGCAAGGTCACTGAGTGTCAGCCTGCCTGAAGGGGCCTCCGCCAAGGCATCAAGGACCGCAGCAGCGCGGGTCACGGCAGGCGCCGGCGAGGAGCTCCCCAAGCCTTCGGCGGAACGGGGGGTGCGGGAATCGGCCATGATTCTCCTTCGCGGTTCGTGCGTCTGGCGCAGAGTGGGCGCGTGCCAGGTAGAAACGCCACCCTGGGGCAGCGGAACTCCGGTCCGAGGCACAACGCTTGTTCAATCCACTGAACAACCACCATCATAGTGGCTTGGTGCTGGGATGAGACGCGCCGGACGGGGGGATGGCTTCCTTTCCATATCCAGAAATTCTCTGTATATTCATCTATGAGCTCTCCACCGCGGCATCCCCCAATAGTCGCGGTGGAGAGCTTTTCCAATTCCCGGCACCGAATCCGAGCCGACGCTAGCCTGGCTGCTGCCAAGGAGTGAGCCGTGGCAGCCAGCGGGGGACGTTGGCACGGTAGTCCTCATACTCGGCGCCGAACTTGCGGGCCAGGGTGGGCTCCTCATACAACCTGACGAAAGCCACCACGGGAACTGCGCCCAAGGCCGCGAGGCCGAACAGCTTTGGCTGTCCCAGCACGAGGCCCTGCCCGACGATCGCGGCGCCAATGCCCACGTAGATGGGATTCCGCACGAACCTGTAGAAACCACTGACCACAAGGTTCTTCGGTGGTGCAAAGGGCGCAGGCGTTCCCAATCCTTCAAGGGCGAACCGCGCGAAAGAATTCGTGATCACCGCCGCACCGGCGCCGATCAGCAGAACACCTGTGCACTGGGCCGCCAGTCCGCCCGGCACAGGCTGTTGCACCCTCCAGCGGGTCACAAACCATGGCAACAGACCGGCCGCGGTAGCCGGAGCGACGGCGAACACCGCCGTACCGATTTTCGCCAGCCTCTTGTCGCGCGCTGCATCTCCGGACGCTGTCATGCTGCCATTCTGAACCGGCAAACGACTGGCCACAACCATCGGGGACCTAGGGCCCTGGAATAAAAAGAAAAGAGCCCCTGAGCTGCGTTTCCGCAGTTCAGGGGCTCTTCTTCTTGGTGGGTCCTACCGGGATCGAACCGATGACATCCACGGTGTAAACGTGGCGCTCTACCAGCTGAGCTAAAGACCCAAAACACTGATTTCGGCACCCTCGGCGCTTCAACCAACGAACATGTACTCTACCGGATCAATCGCCCGGAACACTAATCGACTACTTGGATGGCAGCAGATCGGGAAGCTCAGCGGCAAGCCAGGCCAACGCGCCACTGACTCCTACTTCCACTTTGAGGTCCGCGAAACCGTCACCGCGGGTCGGTCCACGGTTGATGATCACTACCGGCTTGCCGAGTTTGGCTGCATGCCGCACGAACCTCAGCCCGCTCATGACAGTCAACGAAGAACCCGCCACGAGCAACGCCCCGGCTTCGTCAACCATGGAATAGGCACGCTGGACCCGGCCCTTGGGCACATTTTCACCGAAGTACACGAAGTCGGGCTTGAGCGTCCCCCCGCACACGGGACAAACAGCAACGACGAAGGAACGGATGAGTTCGGGATCCTCCACCGAGGCATCGGCGTCCGGTGCCATTTCCACGACGCCGGAAGCCTGGGCGGCTTCGAGGAAACCGGGATTGATTTCCTCCAGAATCGATGCCACGAGCCGCCGGGTGAACACGTGCCCCTCATCAAGGCAGATCACGCGATCGTAGCGGCCGTGCAGGTCCACCACGTTGATGCTGCCGGCGTCCTCGTGCAGGCGGTCCACGTTCTGCGTGATGAGCCCCGTCATCAGCCCGCGCCGCTCAAGGAGGGCGACGGCGGCGTGCCCGGCATTGGGGTCCGCATGCCGGAGGTGCGACCATCCGAGGTGGTTCCTCGCCCAGTACCGGCGCCGGTTGGCCGGGCTTCCGATGAATTCCTGGTAGGTCATGGGATTCCGCGGCGCGGCTCCAGGGCCGCGGTAGTCAGGGATTCCGGAGTCCGTGCTCAGTCCGGCTCCGGTCAAGACAGCAAGCCGCTTGCCACCGAGAACCCCGGCGGCTCGGCGGAGAACGTCCACCTCGTCCGCATCCAACTCAACCGTTGAGGCCGGCGGAAGTATGGCGAAGCCAGTCATTCCGACGCCGGGCCGTTGGGCGCTCATCGCCGTTAGGCCTGGCCAAGTGCGGACAATGCCTCGCGGTATTCCGCCAGGTCGCGTGCCTGCCCGCGCGGATTGACGACGACGTAACGGATGATCCCCGCGGCATCGATGATGAAAGTGCCCCTCAACGACATGCCGGTAGCTGGATCAAACACGCCATACTTCTCGGCTACTTCCCCGTGCGGCCAGAAGTCTGCCAAGAGATCGAACTCGTAGCCTTCCTTTTCCGCATAAGCCCGCAAAGCGAACTTGCTGTCCACCGACACCCCGAGGACCGTGGCGTTCGCATGTTGGAAAATACCCAGATTGTCGCGGATCTCGCACAGCTCCCCGGTGCAGATTCCAGAGAAGGCGAAGGGATAAAACACCACCACCACGTTCCGGCCGCGAAGCCCGGACAAGCGGACCGGCTCCCCGAACTGGTTCACGAGCTCAAAGTCCGGGGCTTCCTGGCCCACAACGGGAACTCCCGGACGCAGCCCGGAAGGGTTCAACTTCGTGTGTGTCACTTGTTCTTCTTGCGCGCTACAAGCCGTGTTGCGCTCCAGTCCTTGGAGACGCCTGCGGAGGTAGTGCAGTGCAAGCCGGCCGTAGGAGCAGCGTCCTGAATATCCGAGGGCGAGACGTAGTTGTCGCGACCCGACTTGGGGGTCAGCACCCAGACAACACCGCCTTCACCCAAGGTGGTCAATGAATCAACTAGTGCGTCGACAAGGTCTCCATCACCATCGCGCCACCAGAAAATGACCGCATCCACTACCTCGTGATCGTCTTCGTCAAGCAGCTCGGAACCCGTGAGTTCCTCAATGTCATCACGCAAATCGAAATCGACATCATCGTCGTAACCGAGTTCCTGAATTAGATCCCCATCTTTGAAACCCAATCTTTCCGCCACATTTACCGATGTGGCGGCGTCGGCCTCGCTCACGTTTCCTCCTCTTGAAGTGATTTCGATTACTACAAGCCAACACCCTTTGGGCGTGTGCTTCAAGCCATTGTCCCGCGTTCCACCATTATCCGCGCCCCAGCCGCGGCTTAAGCCATGGCCAGGATCGGGGCTACAGCCATGACTGCGGCTGCAACTGCCTGCGATGTAACAGCTTGAGTGTGACATACAACGCCTTCACGACCGCGCGGCTACGCATCGCGGCTCGTACAAAGCTACAGTGGCCATTGAAGACTTTGGCTGCAGGGCAACCGCCCGCCGCGAATAGCGCAGCTTGAGCTCAAGAGAACCTGCCCGGCGCACATGACCGGGCTGTTGTAACCGATATGTCGCACACGCCGCGTTCATGACGGGCAGTTACCCTGCCGGACCTGAGGCGACGATGAATGCGCCAAAAGAGAGGTTGGACGTGGCTGCAGGAGAAGAGACCTCACACATCCTTAGCGGGTT
>NZ_JARVRI010000021.1:0-84691 GCF_030209785.1 Arthrobacter sp. efr-133-TYG-120 | reverse complement strand
CCCCCTGCAACGCTTGACAACTATAGAAGGGTCAACAAATGCGAGTCAGTTGGGCGGGTGGGCCGGGTTGGGCGGGTGGGCAGGGTGGGTTCGGTGGGCGCGGCGCGCTAGATCAGGCCCTGTGCCAGCATGGCGTCGGCGACCTTCACGAAGCCGCCGATGTTGGCACCCAGGACATAGTTGCCCGGGGCGCCATATTCCTCCGCGGTTGCGGCACAGCGATCGTGGATGCCCACCATGATTTCCGTCAGGCGGGCTTCCGTGTGTTCGAAGGACCAGGAATCGCGGCTGGCGTTCTGCTGCATCTCCAAGGCCGACGTTGCTACGCCACCGGCGTTGGCCGCCTTGCCCGGGGCAAACAGGATGCCTGCGTCCTGGAAAACGGCAACGGCTTCACGGGTGGAGGGCATGTTGGCGCCTTCGGCGACTGCCAGCAGGCCGTTGCTGACGAGCTTGGCCGCTGCGTCGCCGTCGAGCTCGTTTTGAGTCGCGCACGGCAGGGCAACGGTACCGTTGACACCCCAGACCGAGCCACCGGCCACATAACTGGCGCCCCGGCGTCGCTCCGCGTATTCAGTGAGGCGGCCCCGTTCAATCTCCTTGATCTGGCGGAGCAGCGCGACGTCGATGCCAGCCTCGTCAACCACATAGCCCGCCGAGTCGGAACAGGCCACCACGGTGGCGCCAAGGGCCTGGGCTTTGGCGATGGCGTAGATGGCCACGTTTCCCGAACCGGAGACCACGACGCGTTGGCCATCGAAAGACCGGCCCTTGGTCTTGAGCATCTCCTGGGCAAAGATGACCGTGCCGAAACCAGTGGCTTCCGGACGGACCAGGGAGCCGCCCCACGACATTCCCTTGCCAGTCAGCACACCCGACTCATAGCGGTTGGTGATGCGTTTGTACTGGCCGAACAGGTAGCCGATCTCGCGGCCTCCCACACCGATGTCGCCGGCAGGAACGTCCGTGTATTCGCCGATGTGGCGGTACAACTCGGTCATGAATGACTGGCAAAAGCGCATGATTTCGGCATCGGAGCGGCCACGGGGATCGAAGTCAGAGCCGCCCTTGCCGCCACCGATCGGCATGCCTGTCAGGGCATTCTTGAAGATCTGCTCGAAGCCGAGGAACTTGACGATGCCCAGGTAGACCGAGGGGTGGAAGCGCAGTCCACCCTTGTAGGGGCCCAAGGCTGAATTGAACTCGACGCGGAAACCACGGTTGACGTGAACGCGTCCGGCGTCGTCGGTCCACGGGACGCGGAAGATGATTTGGCGCTCCGGTTCGCACAGGCGCTCAAGGACAGCGCCCTCGAGGAATTCCGGGTGCCGGTCATGTACCGGGCCAAGGCTTTCGAAGACCTCGGTGACGGCTTGGTGAAATTCCAGCTCGCCCGGGTTCCGCGCCAAGACGGTGTCCCGGACTGCTTCCAGCCTCGAATCCATGTGACTCCCTACAACTTCTGCGCCGAACGGCGGATCTGAAACGACCCCGCCATGCTCGCATCAGACGCGCGCCAATCTCCATCCGAACCGATTACGACCAAGCAGCACGTCGAACAATTTCCCGGCGAAGTCGGCATCTTTTGCCGTCGAAAAGGACCAATGACCCAGGAACAGATCCTCGCGAAGCCAGCCGTCCCACAACTTCAGAAAGGCGGCACTAGATCCGAAGGGCTGCGCCAGCGGACCTCCGGCCCGGCCCATGACTCTGAAAGTGGCGGGGATCGCGCACGGCCACAAAGGTTGCAGGGACTTCCCGGACCAACATCGGGCAGAAGCCAATCGCGGCGTAAACGGGATCACGCCAACTTGCCGCTACTTCTTCCGCCCGAACTTCGGCAGGTTGGGCAGGTTCGGCAGGTTCGCCAAGAGGTCCGCAGCCTTGGTTGCGGCACGGCCAACCGTGCGGCCGATCTGCTGCGGCCTGGTGTCGTCGATTCCGGCGGCGGCAGCAACAGCTCCGGTGGCGGGAGCGGCTTCAGGCGAGCGCTCGACGTCGGTGCTCGCCGGAGAAACGACGATCGGCTCGCCGTCGGTCTGGTTCCGCGCGGCATCCGGCTGGCCCGTGGCGCCCTGGCCTGCCGTGCGTGGCCGGGGGGTACGGGACGGGGTAGCGGCTTCGGCCGCGGGCTTGGCCGGACCGACGTCGAACGTCTCCAGCCAGCTGGCAACGCCGGCGAGCGGCTTCGGGTTCAACGCGTAATAGCGTTTCTGTCCCTGCGCGCGCATGCTGACGAGATCCGCCTCGCGGAGTACCTTCAAATGCTTTGAGATGGTGGGCTGGCTCGCTGCGAGCTCCTCCACCAGTTCCCCCACAGCCTTATCCCCAGAGCGGAGGGAAACCAGAATGTCACGCCGGGTTGCCTCAGCAATGACGGCAAATACGTCGTCAGTCACCATGCCTCCCACCCTAGCGACATATACGCCAAAAGGCATCAACTATTTCGCATATGCGCGCGGCGTTGACCCAGCCTTGCGCGGCCGGCCGAGCAGCTATCAGTCGAACCAGGGATCCAGACCGTAAAGCGGAAAGATTTCCTTGCGGGTGGCGATGATGGTGCGGTCCACGGCGTCAGCCGGGTCATAGCCGACCTCCCACGAACGCCACCATGTGTCCACGCCGTCGCCCATGAGTTCGGGAACCGTATCCCCGTACTTTTCCCTGACATGGCTCCGGAAAGCCTCCGGAACCGGAGCCGTCAGCTGGACAGGATGTTGGGCCACGATGCCGATCAAATGGCTCCACGTCCGCGGTACCACTCCCGTGATGTCGTACCCCCCTCCCCCGGTGGCGATCCAACGGTTTTCGCAGAACCTGGCGGCGAGGCCCGCGACGGCGTTGGCTGCCTCGCGCTGGCCGTCCACGCTCAGGTTGAGGTGCGTGAGGGGATCAAGTTTGTGGGAGTCGCAGCCGTGCTGGCTCACAATGACTTCAGGTTCAAAGGCCTGCACGAGTTGGGGTACCACGGCATGGAAGGCGCGCAACCACCCTGCGTCCCCCGTCCACGCAGGCAACGCCACGTTGACGGCCGTCCCCAGGGCGTCCCGGCCGCCGATCTCGTTGGCGAATCCCGTTCCCGGGAACAGCGAGAGCCCGCTTTCGTGCAGGGAAATCGTCAGGACCCTGGGGTCGTTCCAGAAGATGCTCTGGGTGCCGTCGCCGTGGTGGGCGTCGACGTCGATGTACGCGACCCGCCGGACACCGCCGTCGAGCAGCCTCTGCACGGCGAGAGCGGCGTCGTTATAGATACAGAAGCCGCTGGCCCGCTCTCGGGAGGCATGGTGAAGGCCGCCGCCGAAGTTGACGGCCCGGACCGCGGTCCCGGACAGGATCGCCTCGGCCGCGAGCAAGGATCCTCCGGCGAGCCGGGCGCTGGCCTCGTGCATCCCTGCAAACGCTGGATCATCCTCGGTGCCGAGCCCGCGTTCCGGGTCCGGCGTCGTCGGATCTTCGCTTGAACGCCGCACCGCGGCGACATATTCGGCGCTGTGCACTGCCAGGAGTTCGACGTCGGACGCGACCTCAGGCGCTTGGACGGACACATGCTCCAGGTCGAAAAGTCCGAGCGCCGCGGCGAGCCTGGCCGTCAGCTCAAGCCGCGCGGGGGCCATCGGGTGCGAGGGACCGAAATTGTATGCGGTCATGGCGAGATCCCACGCCACCGTCGTTGGCAGCGGGGACGGACGGAGGCCTGCCCAGGAAGTCATCAATGACAGGCTACCCGAGCGGCGGAACGCACCTGCCCCGTTACAGCGGGCGATTAGTGGTTTACTACTCAGGAAAGCAGAATCAATCGACCAGAAGCGAACAGCACTGCCATGACTCAAAGCCAGTCGAGGTCCCTAGACCCGGCCAGCTGGCAAACCGTCCAGCCGGAGCGGGGAGGCCTGTGGATTTTCACGGGTATCCGCGACTTCATCGACAACATCGCCAACTCCTCACCGGCCCGATTGGCGCTCACGGCGTACGTCTTCGCGATTCTCTTGTTCACCGGCCTGCTTTCCCTGCCGGCGGCATCGGCCGACGGTGCGGTCACTCCCATCCACCAGGCCCTGTTCACCGCTGTCTCGAGCGTGTGCGTGACCGGTTTGACGGTTGTGTCGACGGCGACGCACTGGACCTTCTTCGGCCAGCTCGTGATTCTCGTCGGCATCTTCGTCGGCGGATTGGGAACCCTGACACTCGCCTCCCTCCTGGCGCTCATGGTCAGCAAACGGCTCGGTGTGAGGGGCAAGCTCATTGCCCAGGAGGCCATGAACAACGCCGGGCGCTTGGGCGAAGTGGGTACATTGTTGCGGATCGTCATCTCGACGTCCGTGACCATCGAGGCCGTCCTGGCCATCGCGATGATTCCCCGGTTCCTGACGCTCGGCGAGGACTTCTGGCAGGCCGTCTGGCACGGAGTCTTCTACTCGATCTCTTCCTTCAACAATGCCGGTTTCACACCCCATTCCGACGGAATCGTGCCGTACGAGACCGACCTGTGGATTCTCGTGCCGCTCATGCTTGGAGTGTTCCTCGGCAGCCTCGGCTTTCCGGTGATGCTGGTGCTCCGGCGGCACGGCCTGAATTGGAGGAAGTGGAGCCTCCACACCAAGCTGACCATCCAGGTTTCCCTGATCCTCCTCATTGCCGGCGCAGTCCTCTGGGCCTTGATGGAGTGGGACAACACCAACACCATCGCCAACATGAGCGTCGGCGACAAGATCACGCATTCCCTTTTCGCCTCGGTCATGACGCGCTCCGGTGGCTTCAACCTGGTCGACCAGGGGCACATGGATTCGACCACGAGGCTGCTGTCGGACGCGCTCATGTTCGCCGGCGGCGGTTCGGCGTCGACGGCCGGCGGCATCAAGGTGACAACCATCGCGGTCATGTTCCTCGCCATCGTCGCTGAGGCGCGTGGCGACGACGACGTCAAGGTCTACGGCCGCACGATCCCCGAGGGCACCATGCGGGTAGCCATCTCGGTGATCGTCGCCGGCGCCACCTTGGTATGCGTATCCGCATTCCTGCTGTTGGCCATCAGCGGCGCCAGCCTGGACCGGGTACTCTTCGAAACCATTTCAGCCTTTGCCACCGTGGGACTCAGCACGAACCTCAGCGCGGAACTGCCGCCGGCGGGGGTCTACGTCCTCGCCGCCCTCATGTTCGCCGGCCGCATCGGCACCATAACCCTTGCCTCCGCCCTGGCCCTCCGCCAGCGCAGGCAGCTATTCCATTACCCGGAAGAGAGGCCGATCATTGGCTAATTCAACAGGCGCCCCCAACCGGCCGGCGCACAACGCGCCCGTGCTGGTGATCGGCTTGGGCCGATTCGGTGCAGCCACCGCCGAGCAGCTCGTCAAGCAGGGACGCGAAGTCCTGGCCATCGAGCGGGACCGCACGCTCGTCCAGAATTGGGCTTCCGTGCTGACCCATGTCGTCGAGGCGGACGCCACCAACATCGATGCCCTCCGCCAGCTCGGCGCGCAGGAATTCAGCTCCGCCGTAGTGGGTGTGGGAACCTCGATCGAGTCCTCGGTGCTCATCACGGTGAACCTCGTGGATCTGGGCATCGAACACCTCTGGGTGAAAGCGATCACGGCCTCACACGGCAAGATCCTCACGCGCATCGGCGCCAACCATGTCATCTACCCCGAGGCCGACGCCGGAGTGCGCGCAGCACACCTGGTCTCGGGGCGCATGCTGGACTTCATCGAGTTCGACGACGATTTCGCCATCGTGAAAATGTACCCGCCCAAGGAAACCGTGGGCTTCACGCTGGATGAGTCCAAGGTCCGTTCCAAGTACGGCGTGACCATTGTTGGCGTGAAATCCCCGGGCGAAGACTTCACCTACGCCCGGCCGGACACGAAGGTCTCCGGCCGCGACATGCTGATTGTGTCAGGGCACGTGGACCTCCTGGAACGGTTCGCTGCGCGGCCGTAGCTGCGGTGCGAGGAACTAAGCCAGCTGCTGTGTGATCTCCGCGGCCCGGGCCGCTGCGGCGCGGGCTCCGTCGGCGATGATCGCGGGTAGTCCGCCGTCGTTGAAGGCCGCGATGGCGCGTTCGGTGGTGCCGTTGGGGCTGGTCACGGCAATGCGCAGGGCCGTGGGGTCTGCTCCGGGCTCAGCGAGCATAAAACCGGCACCGGCCACAGTCTCGCGGGAAATCATGAGCGAGAGTTCGGGATCCAGGCCAAGTTCGACGCCGGCCGCAGCCATGGCCTCAGCCAGGTAGAACGCGTATGCGGGGCCCGAGCCGCTGATGGCGGACAGGGCATCCACCTGGTCCTCGGGGATTTCCACGACCGTGCCCGCGGCAGCGAGGATGTCCTTGGCCTGCTGGAGCTGCTCGGGGGTGCAGTTGGTCCCGGGCGAAACGGAGACTACCCCGCGTCCCAGCTTGGCGGGCGTATTGGGCATCGTGCGGATGACCGGCTGGCCCGCCGGCAGGGCAGCTTCCAGCTGGGCGATGGACACGGCCGCGGCAACGCTGATCACGATGGTGTTCTTGGCCAGCGACGGTGAGATTTCGCGGGCGAGATCGGCAATGCCCACAGGCTTGACACCCAGGATGACAACCGAAGCGCCCTTCGTGGCCAGCTTGTTGTTGTCTGGTTCCTCGGCCCCGGCGATGGTCATGACATGGTGGCGCTCGGCCAGTTCGGCGGCGCGTTCTGCGCGGCGTACGGTGGCGACGACGTCCGAGGGATCCGTTCCGGCAGCCAACAGGCCCCCCAGAATGGCCTCGTTCATGGACCCACAGCCAAGGAATGCGATTCGGTTGCTCATGGCTCCATGATGCCAGTTCAGCTGCTCCGCTGCAGAACCAATGCAGGACCGTCCAGGGGCGCCGAGGATTCCCAGCTAGTTCCCAAGATTATTGCAGGCTGCACCCAATATCGCTCCGTAACTTAGTAGTTACCTCATTGAGGGTGCGAGTGATGAGGCGGGCATGGGGATGTCCGCCACAAGCACCGGTGGTCGAACGGGTTTCCCCCCATTTTCCCGTATCGACCGCCGGTGCTTTCTCGTTTAAGGAACCTAGATCTCGAAGGCTCCCACGAGGGGCGCCCCCAAGTGCTGGCGCGCGAAGCGCAGCGTTTCGGCGAGCCACTCTTCGCGTTCGCCGGCGGCTTTGGCCTTGCGCGTGGAGATCTCGGCAACCACGGTGCCTTCGAATCCGTTGGATGCGAGATACTGCAGCGCCTCGGCGCACTGCTGGGTCCCGTAACCCGGGATCAAGTGCTCGTCCTTGCCCGAGCCCGAACCGTCGGTGAGGTGGACGTGGCGCAGCTTGCTCCCGAGCGCCCGGATCGCCTCAAGGCTGTTGGCACCCGCGGTGGCGGCGTGCGAGAAGTCCCACGTGACGTCGTCGTAATCCTGCCCCATCGGATCCCAGTGCGGCAGGTAAGCGAGCGCCTCCCGGCCGCGCACACGCCACGGATACATGTTCTCTACCGCGATGTGCACCTGGTACATCGCGGCGATCTCGCGCACACCGGCAGCAAAGTTCTCCGCATAGTTCGACTGCCACCGAAACGGCGGATGGACCACTACAGTGTTGCAGCCGACTTCGCGCGCCATCTGGCAGGACATCTCGATCTTGTTCCACGCCGGACCCCAAACCTGCTGGGTCAGCAGCAAGGTGGGCGCGTGGATGGAGACGATCTGCTGGTCGTATCGATGGCTTAGCTGGATGAGTGCATCCGGGTTCTGGCTGGTGGCGTTGTTGGTCACCATCACCTCGACGCCGTCGTACCCCAGGTCCTGGGCCACGGCAAAGGCGTCATGGACGCTGAGCGGATAGACAGAGGCACTGGATAGCGCCACCGGGATCCTCGGCGTGTCTTCTTCGGAATGCTCGACGTCGGTGCTCATGTTAGTTGGCCTGCCTCCCGGCGATGGGGATTGGTATGGATACTGCCGCTGGCGCGGCCGTTCCGGTGTTGGCGCCCAGGCGTGGTACCGGTACCGCGCCTCCGAGCCCGACATGCGGAGCCGGGGCTAGCGGGCCATCGAAGATCAGCTGGTCGAGCCGGCGCAGGATCAATCCCTCGCGCAAGGCCCAAGGGCAGATCTCCATGCTGGGAAACTCGAACATTTCCAATGCGGCCTCAGCGACGAGCGCACCCGCAAGGATCTGCGCCGCCCGTGCATCCGAGACGCCCGGGAGGTAGAGCCGGTCCTCGACGGTCATCGCCGAGATCCGCTGGGCCCAGAGGCCCAAGTCCGTGGCGTGGAGTTCCCGCTTGACGTACGGACCGGCGCCGCTGGGGGCCGCCCCTGCGATGCGTGCAAGCGAACGGAAGGTCTTGGAGGTCCCGGCCACCAGGTTGGCCCGGCCCAATTGCTTGAACTCGCGCACCACCGGCTTGAGAGTGTGGCGAATATACTTGCGCAGCTCTTTGACGCTCTTTGCCGTGGGCGGGTCATTGTGGAGCCAGTCCCTCGTCAAACGGCTGGCACCAAGCGGCACTGACACCGCGAGCTCGGGCAATTCGTCCTGACCAAACGCCATTTCGAAGGAGCCGCCACCGATGTCCAGGTCCAGGATCGGACCGGCGCCCCAGCCGTACCAGCGTCGGACCGCGAAGAACGTCATGGACGCTTCTTCGCTGCCTGTCAGTTCCTGCAGGGTCACAGTGGTCTCGTGCTTCACCCGGGCAAGGACCTCGACGCCGTTGGTGGCTTCGCGGATGGCCGAGGTACAAAATGCCAGGAGATCCTCGGCCTTGTGGCGGGCTGCGAACTCCCACGCTTCGAGGACGAATTCGATGAGCTCGTGTTGTCCGGCGTCGTTGATGTTACCGTCGGCGTCCAGGAACTGAACCAGCGAAAGCGGTCGCTTGTGGGAGGCAAACGCGACCGGGCGTGCGCCCGGATGCGCGTCCACCAAAAGCAAATGGACGGTGTTGGAACCGATGTCTAGGACGCCAAGACGCATTCTGCCATTATTCCCCGATTCGAAGCGTGTGAAGCAACTACGACTGCCGATTCGTGCCGGCGGTTAGTCAATTAATCCTGGGGTCCGCCGGTGCGTGATTCCGCGTCCACATCTGCGGCCGGGGCGGTGGCTTCGTGGGCTTCTTCGGCTTCGTCCGCGCGGGTAAAGTCGCGGCGGACGTTCGCAATGCCTTCGGGGCCCATCTCGAAGCCGTGCTCGCTGCCGGGGTTGATCACCAAGCCCAGCTCGTCGCCGATGCTGTCCAGAATCGCTGAACCGTGGGTGCCCAGGACGTTGGGCGCGGCTTCGAGGAAGTGCGATTCCACCCGGCTCGGGTGGCTGAACACGGCGAGGACAGGCTGGCCCTCGGAGTTGGCGAGGACAAGAGGCTCCACGGCGGCGTCAGGCTTATCCAGGGAGTCGGTGCTCAGGATGTAGACCTCGTTGTTCAGGAAGGCCAGGATGACGTCCACCGGGCTCGCGTCGGGTTGCCCGGCCTTTGCGAGCTTGGACTCAAGGTCGTTCAAGGGCAGGGATTCCGGGGCTGCAGGCTGATCTGTCATGGTTCCACTCGATCACGGTTCCCCCGCCGGAAGCAATTCCCGGCTGTCTCGCCGCCGAGATCGTGGGTGGGTGCCGGGGGCTGTGTTCCGGAACGTAGTCCTCGGCCCGAACCCACGATCTCACCCCCGAAGAAGCCTGAGCAGGCGCACTTTCAGGCCGTGTTCGTCGAAGAGACCTTTCCAATCAATACGCAGGATTCGCCAGCCCTGCTCGGCCAGCAGCTTCTCCCTTTGCCGCTCTTCGAAGATCACTTCCGCAGTTGGCTTGTAGTCGAAGTACTTTGCCTTGCCGTCGAACTCGAGCGCGGCTCGAAGGTGCGGCCACGCGAAGTCGAACCGGTAGGCGCCACGGGGTGTTTGGACCCGCAGCTGGAGCACGGGATCCGGGAATCCGAGCTTCGCGATAGCGTCCCGCGTCAATGTCTCGCCCGGGGATTCGGACAATGGGTTCGCGAAGGCCAAGGCTTTTCGGAACGCCGTGACTCCCCGGGCACCGACTAGACCGGCACACGCTGACTCGAGCCACTCACGGTTGCATCCGAGCCTCAAGCCGTGGTCCAAGAGAATCAGGCCCTGCCGATAGTTCAGTATCTGTGCGCAGTCCAGAACGGTGCGGTCGAGTGCTGTCACTGGAAGTCCATCAATCTCGATCCGTTGCCCAGGCAGGAGGACGCCTGAATGAGCCCTGACGTCGGCCGCATGGGATCCGCTCGCTGCGTGGTACGGAATGATGACGTGGATCAATTGATCAGCCCTCCACAAATACAAACGGTGCAGACGGGCGGCGGAGGTGTGGCTGAACGTAAGCCCATCCGCCGTGACGCGGAGGGTCCTATGGCAATACGCCGCCAACCGGGCGCGCTCCCGGTCATCGTCCGAAAGCCCACGCCAGAACGTGCCACGGACCATGACTCCCGTGCGGACCCTTACCAGTGAGCCGTAGCGGAGGTGTTCGTTCATACGTCGCTTGCTCAGTCCTTGGGACAGCAACTCCTCTGTCCGCCACATGTTCCCATCCGGAAGCGGAGGCGCGCCAATGCTCGTGAGCGCTGGAACTGCGGCGGCTTGAGGGCCCCGTGGTGCGGACAGTGCCGGGGATTTCGCCGGTTCCAAGTAATCCCAAACTTCCGCGAGCGGGTCCACCGGGACAACGGAGTCGATGTTTCCGTAACTGTTCACTGCACCAGTTTTGGCGAGCGGCGGAGAGCCCGGAAGCGGCCAATCAAGCTATGTGGAAACCCAGGAAACCCAATACGTGGGTGTGGGCCGGGGGCTGCGTTCCAGAACGCAGCCCCCGGCCCACACCCACGATCTCGGCGCGAGCTACTTCTTTGCCGCAGCCTTCTTCGCAGGCGCCTTGCGGGCCGTAGTGGTCCGCTTGACCGGGCCTTTGGCGCGCTTCTCGGCGAGCAGTTCGATGGCCTGCTCCCGGGTCAGCTCCTCCAAGGACGTGGCGCGCGGAACGGTGATGTTGGTGACGCCGTCGGTGATGTATGGGCCAAAACGGCCTTCCTTCACCACGATGTTCTTCTCCGAGACAGGGTCCGGACCGAACTCGGCCAGGGGCGGTACGGCAGCACGCGCACCACGCTGCTTCGGCTGGGAGTAGATCTCCAGCGCCTGTTCCAGGGTGATGGTGAAGATCTCTTCCTCGGATCCGATGGACCGCGAGTCCGTGCCCTTCTTCAGGTAGGGCCCGAAACGGCCGTTCTGCACCGTGATGGGGTTGCCTTCGGCGTCCGCGCCGAGCACGCGGGGCAGGCTCATGAGCTGAATGGCTTCGTCGAGCGTGACCGAATCAACGGACATCGACTTGAAGAGCGATCCCGTGCGCGGCTTTGCCTTGACGGGCTTCTTCGGCGGCTTGGGTTTGCCGTTCTTGTAGTACTCCACGGGCTGGTTTGCCAGTTGCTCCTCGGTCATCTCCGGGATGATCTCAGTGACGTAGGCGCCGTATCGGCCGTTCTTGGCAACCACGGTGTGTCCGGTGTGCGGGTCCGCGCCCAGGACGCGTTCCTCGGGGGCAGCCGTTTCCATGAGCTCCACGGCCTTGGCCGCAGTGAGCTCGTCCGGAGCGAGGTCCTCGGGGACGTTGGCACGCGCCGACTCCACGACTTCGCCGGTCTTGGGGTCGACGGTGGGGATCGAACTTTCCAAGTACGGGCCGAACTTCCCGACGCGCAGCGTGATGCCCTCGGCAATCGGCACCGAGTTGATCTCGCGTGCATCGATTTCACCAAGGTTGTTGACGATGCTCAGCAGGCCGGGATCGGCGTCTTCACCATAGTAGAAGTGCTTGAGCCAAGCGGCCCCTACAGCCTGGCCGTTGGCGATCTTGTCCAGGTCGCCTTCCATGTCTGCCGTGAATTCGTAGTCCACGTAGTCGGTGAAGTGCTGCTCCAGCAGGCGGATCACGGAGAAGGCGATCCAGCTGGGAACCAGCGCAGACCCCTGCTTCCGGACGTAGCCGCGGTCCTGGATGGTGGAGATCGTGGACGCATAGGTGGACGGGCGGCCGATGCCGCGCTTTTCCAGCTCCGCCGTCAGGGATGCTTCCGTGTACCGCGGCGGTGGCGAGGTCTCGTGGCCAATAGCAATGATGTCCGAAGCCGTGAGGGAATCGTCCTTGGCCACGTTGGGAAGGCGCCGGGCTTCGTCGGAGTCGTCGTCGCCGCGGCTCTCGTCCTTGCCTTCTTCATAGGCTGCGAGGAAGCCGGGGAAGGTGATGACCGTGCCGGAGGCCGAGAATTCGGCGTCGCGCCCATCGGTAGCCACTGCGCCGAGGCGGATGGTGGCGGTAGAGCCCTTGGCGTCGCCCATCTGGGAGGCGATGGTGCGCTTCCAGATGAGTTCGTAGAGCCGGAAAGCATCGCCAGTCAGGTGGTTTGCCACCTGGGCCGGGGTGCGGAAAGAGTCACCCGCGGGGCGGATGGCTTCGTGGGCTTCCTGCGCGTTCGCAGCCTTGTTGGCGTAGACCCGGGGAGACTGCGGCACGTACTCGGGACCGTACAACTCGGCGGCCTGGCGGCGTGCCGCCGTGAGGGCTTCGTCGCTCAAGGCGGACGAGTCGGTACGCATATAAGTGATGTAGCCGTTTTCATACAGGCGCTGGGCGATCTGCATGGTGCTCTTGGAGGTGAAGCGCAGCTTGCGGCCGGCTTCCTGTTGAAGGGTCGACGTCGTGAACGGCGCCGCGGGACGGCGGGTGTACGGCTTGGTGTCGACGGAACGGACGCGGAAGTCCGCGTTCTCGAGTCCGGCGGCCAACGACGTCGCGAGTTCCTCGTTGAGGTGCACCGCGTTCGCGGAGGTGAGGACGCCGTCGTCGTTGAAGTCGCGGCCGCTGGCTACCTTCGCGCCGTCGACCGCAGCGAGCTTTGCCTTGAACGTCGCGGAGCCGGTACCGAACTGGCCGGTCAGGTCCCAGTACGATGCGGATTTGAATGCCATGCGTTCGCGTTCGCGGTCGACCACCATGCGGGTCACGACCGACTGCACACGGCCGGCGGACAGGCCGCGGGCAACCTTGCGCCACAGCACCGGGGAGATTTCGTAACCGTACAGGCGGTCCAGGATGCGGCGCGTTTCCTGGGCGTCCACGAGGGCGCTGTCAACGTCGCGCAGGTTGTCCATGGCGCGGTGGATGGCTTCCTTGGTGATTTCACCGAAGGTCATGCGGTAGACGGGAACCTTGGGTTTCAGGACCTCCAGGAGGTGCCACGCGATGGCCTCGCCCTCGCGGTCCCCATCGGTTGCGAGATAGAGCGCGTCAGCGTCTTTCAGCTGGGCCTTGAGCTCGGCGACCTTTTTCTTCTTGTCCGGAGACACCACGTAATACGGTTTGAAGTCGTTCTCGATGTCGACGGCGAACTTGCCAACCGAGGTCTTCTTCAGTTCTGCAGGGAGGTCCGAGGGCTGCGGGAGGTCGCGGATGTGGCCGATCGAGGCCTCGACAATGAAGCCCTCGCCCAGGTACTTGGCGATGGTCTTGCTCTTGGCCGGAGACTCCACGATCACGAGTTTCTTGCCGGTTTTTGCCTTGCTGGGCACGGTTCTCCTACAGAAAAATGAATTGCTTGGGCTCGTGCCCATATTGGCCTAGTTCACCATATTTTGCAGAATCGTGCGTTTCCATGTGCACAAGTGCTGTGGAGGAACAGTGTTCTGGGTTAGCTTGAAGCCGGCGTCCGGTCGTCCGGAATCATCGACCACATCGTAGCGATTCGCACCGCTCCTTCGGGAATCCGCGTGGGATCCTCGAGCTCATATGACCTGATGAGTTCCTGGAATTTGGCCTTGAGATCCGTCCGCTGATCCGGAGTCAAGTACAGCAGATCGCTGGACAACACCATGGCGGCTGCCTCGTTCGCGGCCTCGCCCCGCTGGCGCCGCTCACCACGGGCCCGGGTGAATGCAGTCGCCCGACGCCGGAAAGCGTCCAGTTCGAGTTCGACGACGGCGATCTCCGGGCTCGGAGCGTTGCCGCCGGATTTGATGGTGAAGTCCGAACCCGCGGCCTTCCAACGGCGTTCGCGTGCATCGCCCTCGTTGTCCGCGGCAGTAACGATGCCCCATTTCTGGAGGGCCCGCAGGTGGTAGCTCATGGCGCTCGGCGTGAGCCCGGTCTGCGCGGCGAGCTCTGTGGCCGTGCGGCTCAGTTGCGTGGAATACAGCTCTGAGATGACCTCAAGCCGGGCGGCATGCGCAAGGGCACGGATCGCTTTTGGGTCGGTGATCTCCACCGTCTTCTCGGGCCGTTTCCGGCGCTTCGGGGATGCCAGCCCGGTGGATACCCCATTGTCTTCATTCACCGGAACAGTTTATCCGCCGGGGGCGCCGCAATTGTCCTATGCCGTGGGAAGCAGGAAACCGTCGCGGACCAGGTTACCGACGTCGGAGAGCAGACCTGCGCGGAAAGCGTCGTCGTCGAAGTCGTCGTCTCCACCCAGGAGGCCGGCCAAGGCGCCGATCAGCTGGCGGACGGACAGCTCGCCGTCACATGCCGACACGAAACCGGCCAGCTCGGTGCTCAACAGGTTCGTCCGGCGCAGTCCCGCGCCCTGGCGCAGCAAGATGACGCCGGGGTGTTCGGCACCGGGCCGCTGGTGGCGTTCCTCGGTCACGTCCTCGGCCACCACCAAGTGAGCCTCTGAGAGTTCGTGGGCATCGAGCCAATCGGCGCGTTCGACGGCGGCGGCGAGGTGCGGGCCGATCGGTTGCTCGATGGGGTACGTGATTTCCTCGAAGCGGGCGGGCGCATCTCCCGGACGCGGGCTTTCGGGCCGCCGCAGCCAGATCATTCCGAAGCCAATGGCGTCCACGTTGCGGGACGCGAAATCCTGCAGGTAGGCGGCGTAGGCGTCACGGTAGAGCTTACGGTCGCGGCCCTCGGAGGCGTCCTGCAACCAGGTCTCCGCGTACAGCTCCGGACTCACCTGTTCCCGTTGGATGAACCATGCCTCCGTGCCGGACCCTGCCAGCCACGACGCGGGCCGTTCGCTCCAGCGGCTGCCTGCAGGGATTTCCCAGTTGCCGAGCATCTGCGCCGTGCCGCCGGGCGCCAGGACGTCGGGCAAGGTTCGGACGAGGTTGGCCACGATGTCGTCGCCGGGCAGGCCGCCGTCGCGGTAGGTGAATTGATCCGAAGAATGCTCGCCAGCACTGCGCGGGGTAATGACGAAAGGCGGATTGGACACCACCAAATCGAAAGTCTCACCCGCGACCGGTTCCAGGAGCGAGCCCAGCCGCAGGCTCACCCGGGACTCGAGATCGGCCGGGTCCAGGTGGAGGGCCTCGGCATTGAGCATCAGGTTGAAGCGGGTGAACGCGAGGGCCCGTTCGGAGATGTCTGTGGCGGTGACATGCTCGCTGTGGTGCAGGAGGTGGAAAGTCTGGATTCCACAGCCCGTCCCGAGGTCAAGGGCGCGTTTCGAGTGCCGCCGGATCGTGGTCTGGACAAGGGTGGTGGATGCCTGCCCGATGCCCAGCACATGGTCATGCCGGAGCACGCCCGGCTGCTGGTGGGCGGCGAGATCGCTGGAAACCCACAGTTCCGCGCCGCCGCTCCCGCTGTTGTCTGCTCCGGAGTCGCATTCCCAGCCGTACGGCCGCAAATCCACCTTCGCCGCGACAGCACCGCCGTCGTTCTTCTCTACCAAGCCAAGTTCCACCAGGCCCGAGGTGCGGATGCGCGGCAGGGCGGCGTCGACGTCGTCTTCGGTTTGCGGGACAGCGAGAAGCCACAAGCGCACGACGACGGCGAGCGCGGCCTTCGCGCCGTCCGTCGCCGGGTCTCCGGCGGAGTCAGCCGGTTCGGTGGCGATGAGTGCAGGGATGAGCTGATCCCGGGCGAGGGCCGCGTGGGCGGACTCCCCAAGAAGTCCTGCCACTCCGTCCACGGTGTAGCCAACGTTCCGCAGGTCGTCGGCGAGCGCCGTGAGCAGCTCGGGAAGGTCGCTGCGGGGAGCGTCGAGGGTGGTGGTTTTCGGGGCGGTCCCAAAGATGGCGGGCATTGCGGGATCAGTCACTGTGCAAGTCTATTCGGGCTGGTGGGTGGGCGGCCGCGTGATCGCCTGCGTCGGCGGGGAGGCATTCGAGCAGGTAGCGTTGAATCATGGCATTTCACCCCTCCACTTGGCGTCGCGCTGCTCTTTTGCTCGTTGGCGCTGCCACCCTGGCGATGACGGCGTGCTCCTCCGGGGGATCTGTCTCCAACGCCGACATCCCCGCGTGGAAGGCGACCACCATGCCGTCGGCTGCCGGGGTGGTCCTGGAGGACTCAGGAAAAATCCCGAACCGTGACCCCTTGGTCAAGAACTTCGCAAATGTCGCTGCCGGAAGCTACACCCTGACTGTGGCCTGCGACGGCGGCGGCAAGGCATTCTTCGACGTTTCCTCGGGTGGCACGCAGATCACCGAGGCCGGGGCTGCGTGCAATGGCAGCCGCGAAACGTCCCGCATCAAGATTCCCTCGGCCGGCCCACTGAGCATCAGCACAAGCAGCGTCGATGCACCCGTGATCTACGCATACCAACTGGTACCGGCTTCCTAACTGCCGCTTCGTTCCCGGCTGCGGCCGGGCGTAGAGTCGGACCATGGGGTGGGCACGCGCCCTGAAGGTTGCGACGACGCCGCCGGCGATTCCCGCCGTCGTGCTTTGTGGTGTGCTCGCGTGCGGCACTTTGGCCTCGTGCGAATACACCTACGAGGACGGCCGTGCCGCGGCGAGCAGTCCGCCGTCGGCGGTGATCACGGATCCGGTGTTGACCCGCGACCCGGCCCTTGGACAGACCGTCACGGGCGATGCGCTGAAGGCTTGGGCGCAAGACGTGCTTCCAGACGTGAACGGGCTGTCCTTTTACAGCAGCTTCGACCTGCTGTCCGCTGGAGAGTCCCGCGACGAAGAGACCACCCAGCTTCCTGGGGGAACGTATGCAGTGACTCTGGCGTGCCGAGGTACCCGCAGCACCGAATTCACTGTGCGGAACGGGAGCGAAGTCCTCATCGAGGTAATGCTGCGCTGCGGCACCACGAGGGTCAAGGTCCTGCAACTGGAGACAGACGCCGTCCTGGGCATCACGATCACCGCAAATGCGCAGGCAAACTTCGCGTACCGGGTGAGCCGGATCTGATGACCGGGGCTAGGCCGCGCAGCCTTCCGGGCAACGCAGCGTTTCCGGGCTCGAGGCACATTCGGCGCAATACAGCGTGAG
Organism: Arthrobacter sp. efr-133-TYG-120; assembly: GCF_030209785.1. Taxonomy (NCBI): domain Bacteria; kingdom Bacillati; phylum Actinomycetota; class Actinomycetes; order Micrococcales; family Micrococcaceae; genus Arthrobacter; species Arthrobacter sp. efr-133-TYG-120. Next base: position 67,481 of record NZ_JARVRI010000021.1, on the reverse strand, counting down.
GTTGCGGCAGCTCAAATTGGAGCAGTTTTCAAACTTGTTGGTGGGCGCCTGGCAGCGGACGCATTGGCCAATGGTCTTGGCATCCTCACTGAATTCCATGTGCATGCGCTTGTCGAAAACGTACAAGGAACCTTCCCACAGGCCCTGGTCCTTGTAGGTCTCGCCGTAGCGGACAATCCCGCCGTCGAGCTGGTAAACCTCCTTGAAGCCGCGGTTCACCATCAGGCTGGAAAGGACTTCGCACCGGATTCCGCCTGTGCAGTACGTGACTACGGGCTGGTCCTTGAGATCGTCGTATTTTCCCGAGTCGAGTTCCTTGATGAAGTCGTGTGTGGTGGCGACGTCGGGAACGATCGCGTCCTTGAATTTGCCGATCTGGGCTTCGAAGGCGTTCCGTCCATCGAAGAACTTCACGTCCTGCCCAGAAGCCTTCTTTTCCTCCAGCAGTGCGTGGAGCTCTTCGGGCTGAAGGTGGGTGCCACCGCCGACGACGCCGTTCTCGTCCACCTTCAGTTCACCGGGGGCGCCGAAGGACACGATCTCATCGCGAACCTTGACGCTGAGCCTCGGAAAGTCGTCGGCGCCGCCTTCGGACCATTTGAAGTCGATATCGTGGAAGCCCTTGTATTCCTTGGTGGTCTTCACGTACTGCTTGACGTTGTTCAGTTCCCCACCAACTGTGGCGTTGATGCCGTCCCGCGAAATAAGGATCCTCCCGGTCAGGCCGAGCTTCTCGCACAGGGCGCGCTGCCAGAGCCGCACGGCGTCCGGGTCAGCGATCGGAGTAAAGCCATAGAAGAGCACAATTCTGTTTAAAGCCACGTATTTAAGGGTACTTGCTGGCCCCAAACCCATGAGTCGGGCCGCCGTTCGGTCAGTCTAAGTGTTAATGGAGCTGTTACTGACGGCCCCTGTTGATTCCCAGACCGCTGGCATAGTCTCTCTACATGAGTCACGAAGCCTTGGTTGAAGACATCGCTGAGCTGCTCGACGTCTGGGTGGCTGGCTGGGCCGGGTCCCGGAGTTACGAAACTCGAAAGGAAGGCCGGTTCCCGGCAGCCCTGCGTGCAGACAAAACCGGCGACTGGGAATACTTTGCCTACGACCCCTCGGATGACGAGTTCGCCGAACTGGCCGCCAAGACCGCCCAGGCGGACACTCGCATTTTGACGATCCTCACGAACGACGCAGGACGCTACACTCAATTGGCTCGCGAGAACGGATTGAACGTCACCTCCGATTCCCAGACCATGATGATCGTGGACATGGGGACGCAAGATGCCGAGGATCCGTGGCTCTCGGATGACGACCTCAAGCTCACCACTTCCGAAAGCAAAGGCGTCCACTACGCCGTGGTCCATGCCGGCGAAGAGGTGGCGGCCAGCGGACAGGTATACGTAGTCAAGCAGACAGCGGTGTTCGACAAAATCGTCACCGAGCCCAACTACCAGCGCCGGGGACTGGGCAGTTTCATCATGAAAGCCCTCGCCGCGCAGGCATTTCAATACGATGTTGAAAGCGGCCTGCTCCTCGCTTCCTTGGACGGACAGCATCTCTACTCCCACCTTGGCTGGAAGCACGTGTGCCAGGTGCTCATGATGTCCACCAAATCGGTCGACGAGACTGACCTGTCTGTGGCGTAGCCGAGGTTCGGCGCCGGTCGGTTTCCGGCGCAATGACAGAATGTTCACGTGAACGCAACTGAATCGATGATCTCCCTTCTGGGCAGGAGCCCGGACCCGGAGCAGTTGCGACATGTCCGCACCATTCCAGCTCGCCAGGCTGTCCACGAGGCGTGGCCGGGCTGGGCCCATCCCGATGTGGTTGCCGCTTACGGGGCTTTGGGCATCCACGAACCGTACCGGCATCAGATCGAAGCAGCCGAGCTCGCCCACTCCGGCCAAAACGTCGTCATTGCCACCGGGACCGCCTCCGGGAAGTCGCTCGCCTACCAACTGCCGGCCCTCGACGCCATCCATCGTTCAGAACTGCGGGTGCTGTCCGAGCCGGGCAAGATCCACGACGACGGTGCCGTCACCCTGTATCTCTCCCCCACCAAGGCACTTGCAGCCGACCAGTTGGCAGCGATCCGCGCGCTCAAGCTCCCCACGGTCCGGGCGGAAACGTACGACGGCGACACCGAGCAGTCCCAGCGCCGCTGGATCCGTGATCATGCCAACTTCATCCTCGCAAACCCCGACATGTTGCACTTCGGGATCCTGCCCAACCACACGTGGTGGGCCCGCTTCTTCCGCAGGCTCCGGTACGTCATCGTGGACGAGGCCCATAGCTACCGCGGGGTGTTCGGGTCCCACGTCGCCAACCTCATGCGGAGGCTCCGGCGAATCTGTGCCTACTACGGTGCCGGCACCTCCTTTCCTGAACCGGTGTTCATTGCGGCGTCGGCGACTGCGTCGGACCCGGGCACATCCTTCGCCCGGCTCATCGGCACCCCCGTCCGCGAGATTTCCGAGGACTGTTCACCTCATGGCCCCACGACGGTGGCATTCTGGGAACCTGCCCTGACCGAGCTGAAGGGCGAAAACGGGGCAAAATCCCGCAGGACCGCCGTCGCCGAGACCGCGGACCTGCTGGCCAACCTCGTGTCCTCCCGTGTGCGGACCATCGCCTTCATCAAGTCCAGGCGCGGCGCGGAAACAATTTCGTCTATCACCAAGCGCCTCCTCGACGAAGTGGATCCCAGCCTGCCCCAGCGGGTTGCTGCGTACCGTTCCGGCTATCTCCCCGAGGAGAGACGGGCTTTGGAAAGGGCTTTGCGTTCCGGTGAGCTGCTTGGGGTGTCCAGCACGTCGGCATTGGAATTGGGTATCGACATTTCCGGGCTGGACGCCGTGCTGGTAGCCGGCTGGCCCGGGACGAGGGCTTCCCTGTTCCAACAGATCGGACGGGCCGGCCGGGCAGGCCAAAACGCTATTGCCGCGTTCGTGGCCAGCGACGATCCTTTGGACACATACCTCGTCAACCATCCGGAGGCGATCTTTGACGTGTCGGTCGAGGCCACCGTCTTCGATCCCGGAAACCCCTACGTGCTCGGCCCCCATCTGTGCGCGGCAGCGGCCGAGCTCCCGATCGGTGTGGCTGAACTTGAGCTGTTCGGGCCGACGTCCGAATCCCTGCTGAATCAGTTGGTGCAACAGGGGTACCTGCGGAAACGGGCCGCGGGCTGGTTCTGGACCCATCCCGAGAGCGCCGCGGCCATGGTAAACCTCCGCGCAGATGGCGGCGGCCCCGTAAGCATCGTGGACTCCGAGACTGGCTCCCTGTTAGGCACCATGGACTCGCCACAGACGCACTACCAGGCGCATACGGGTGCGATCTATGTGCACCAAGGCGACAGTTACTTGGTCGAGGAACTGAACGAAGAGGACCATTGCGTGGTGGTTCGTCGAACCAACCCGGACTACTACACGACGGCACGGGACGTGACGCAGATCGAGGTGCTGCAGACTCTCCGGACCATGGAATGGGGGGATATCGCGGTTCACTTCGGCGAAGTGAAAGTAACAACACAGGTAGTCTCCTTCCAACGTAAGGCACTGATTTCCAACGAGGTTTTGGGGGAAGAACCGCTGGAACTCGGGGCCAGGGATCTTTTCACCAAGGCGGTATGGTTTGTAGTCCACAACCGTTCGCTGACTAGCGCAGGCCTTGTCGAGGCCCAGTTCCCGGGTGCCCTTCACGCCGCCGAGCATGCCGCCATCGGGCTTCTGCCGCTGGTCGCTTCAAGTGATCGTTGGGATATTGGTGGAGTCTCAACAGCGCTCCACGCCGACACCGGAGTTCCCACGATCTTTGTGTACGACGGCCATCCAGGCGGTGCCGGATTTGCCGAGCGCGGCTTCGAAAAAGCCAAAGTGTGGTTGACCGCCACAAGGGACGCCATCAAAGCCTGCGAGTGTGACACCGGCTGCCCTTCCTGCGTCCAGTCCCCCAAATGCGGCAACAAGAACAATCCGCTGGACAAGGACGCAGCGGTCACCCTGATCGACGTGCTGCTGCGCGACGCGTCCTAGGCGCACGATTTAGGGCGGCGGTTCTAGGCGGCGGTTCTAGGGCGCTGTTCTAGGGCGGCGGTTCTAGGGCGGCGGACCGGCCCGGGCTCTGCCGGTCGCGGTCCCGAAGACTGCGCCGCGGTCCAGCTCGGTGCGGACTTCCACGATCCCGCCTACGCCCACCGTGCACGCCGTCAACGAAGCTCCATGCTGCGCGGCCGTTTCGCTGGCGAGCAAACAAGGATCTCCGGTTGTCAGGCCGCGGGCCGCGTCGGCTCCTGCGAGCGCCGCGAGATCGGCGGCAGACGCTGCGCGGTGGGCCATCGCCATGGCTTGGGCCAGGGTCAGCGCCGCCGCCAAGCAGGCCATGACAACGAGGCCCAGAGCAACAGCCAGGATGGTTCCAGAACCGTTTTCAGCAACCGGACCCCCGTCGCCGACGCGGGCGCTACCTGCCCTCACGCCGCGCGCAGTCTCGCCGCAACTATCGCCGGCGCGGATGGTTCCCGAACCGTTTTCAGCAACCCGAGCGTCACCGCTAGCGCGGATGGTTCCCGAACCGTTTTCAGCAACCGGACCCCCGTCGCCGACGCGGGCGCTACCTGCCCTCACGCCGCGACCTCTTCCACAGCGGTTTGGAGCCCTGCCATCGTCACAGCACCCCTGAAATCCACAACCCCGTCCCGGGCAGCGAGGAACGGAACGGTGGCCGCCGACGACTGCGGGGCCTCTCCCCTCGCCGATGCCGTCGCCGAAAGCCTCCACGGGATAAGGGATCCCAACGGGCCGACGACCCGGGCGGAGACTGTGACCTTGATCCATTCGCCGTCTTCGGCAACGACAGCCGAGGCAGCATCGCCTGCCAGCATCCGAACGATGCCGTCGACGGTTGAAGGGCCGTCTCCCCGGGCGAGGGCCCTGGCACCCGCCCTGGCCGCCTCTTCCAAGCGAAGCTGTGTAATCACCGCGGCCGATCCCGCGAGAAGCAGGGCCAAGAGAAGCAGGACAGAGGGTAGTGCCACGGCGAATTCAGCGGTGACGGCGCCACGGCCCCTCGCAAGGAAAGCATCTCGCCTACGGTGCTTGCGCGTGCCATCTAGCTTCTCCGTCGAAGGAGGCCGTCTGATCGAAGGAGTCCGCTGCCGCATAACGCCAGCCGCCCGGGCTAGCTTTACGGCGAGCCCCCAAACCAATGCCAACTGACGGATCGAATTCCCGGCACGGCGCTTTGAACCCCACCGCGGTGTCATGGCAGGGAGAGCGCGCTACGAATGAGGTTGAGGAGGAAGCCACGTACTTCCTCGCTGCGAAGGATGACCACCAAGAGTCCGGCGAAGCCCACGGCGGCAAGGGTTGCGATGGCATATTCGGCCGTCGCCATCCCAAGCTCGGATCCCATGAGCCGCACCTTCGACCGTCTCGGAACGGCAGAACCGTCGCTCGGCCGCGCACGGCCTGCTTCGGCGGTGGAATGCGGGTGGGTTGGCAGCCGAACGGGCCTGCTTCCCTGTGCGCCCGGGAACAATTCGAGGACCTCGGCCTCCGGCCGAGGAGGAGATGCCTGGGCGAGTGCCAGGGCAGCCCGGGGGGCATGGACGTCCTGCGACGCCTGGGCGGTATCGACGGTTGCGTTCATTTCGGTTCCTTTCTGCGGGGCCGGCTTGGCTGCCGGCTCTACTTCGACTCTTCCGTTGGCATGTGGGCTTCGAAAGGCCCCAAATCTCCTAAGTGGAAAACTCGCTTCTGAACGTTCCTGTGGAGGGAAACTGGCTTGCGAGGGACTCGGGCGCCGCCCCTGGCGGGGCCGCCAGCAATCCCCCCGGGCGGGGCCGCCGCCAGCTATCCCCTGGGCGGAAGCATGGCCAACAGCACCGGGACCACACCAAGACAGATGAAGGCAGGCAACGAACACAGACCCAGCGGAATCACGAGTTTCACTCCGAGCGCGGCAGCGCGCTTTTCCGCCACCCTGAACTTTTCACGCCGCAGTCGAGCTGCCTGGGCATAGAGGATCGCCGAGGATGGTGCGCCGGTCAGGGCGGCGAAGGCGAGCGCATCCTTGAGCTTGCGCGCTTCAGCGCACTGCTGGCCCGCACTCCGCCATGCCGTCTCCCAGTCCGTTCCGATATCGAGGGCAGCAACCACCGTCTTCAGGGAGCGGCTAAGCTGCGGGGACGCGCATCCGGCGATCAACTCAAGGGACCGTCCGAGGCCCGCCCCGGAGTCGAGCATGGCGGCCACCAACTCAAGGATCATGGGCACATTGCGCAAGCCTCCCTGCCCATCGGGATTCCGGAGAGTGCCCGCCGCCTCGCCCCGGCTGGTGTTGTTCATCGGGCCGTTTCTTCCGAATGGGCCGCGAAGTGTCCGGAGGATTGAGCGCCGCCGGGTTCGTCCTTGATAGGCCAGCCCGAGAATTGCCGCAAAGACCAGCACGAGGGACACTGCGATGGCTGCGAATGCCGAGCCCATCAGTCAACGCCCGCCGCGACGTGCACCAACCGGGATGACCAGATTCTGCCGGTGACAGTCAGGACACCCCCGGCCGCGAGCGCCGCCAATCCCAAGCCGTTGGCCAACAGGACCCCCAACGGATCCACCCCAAGCATCATGCCCAGCCCCAAGCCGAACACCGGCAGCCATGTCAGAAGGCGCACAGTGGCTTTCGGGCCGGCCAAGGCAGTCTGCCGGGCATCGCCGGCGTCGTCCTCGGCCTCAAGCTGGGCGGCGAATCTGGTCAGCACGTCGGCTAATGGACAACCAGTCGCCTCCGCGACGTCCAAGCAGGCGGCAAGTTCTCCCCAGATTTGATGTTCCAGCGGACTCCTCCCCCTAAGATTCTTCGCTGCCGACGATCTGATGGCTTCGGCGACCGAGGCCCCGTTCATCGATGCCGCCCGCGCCGCTGCGAGAACCTGAAGAGACCCATCCGACACCTTGGGTAATGCCAGGGCCTTAGCTCGCACTTTGCGGTCCTCCGAGTCGACCGAACGAATGCGGTGATCCCTGGGTCCATGCACAATCCAGAGTTCCTCCCAGAGGCGCGACGTCGAACGGCCGCCCCGGAGGAGGGCGGCCAACTGCTGTACGAGTACCGTGAGCGGCAATGCGTCCGCGCGGGAGCGCCGCACCGGCACGCGCGCCCCAGCGCCTGCCCCGGCCCCTGCCACAGCCCCAGCCCCAGCCCCATGCGAGGGAGCACGAGGCAGGGCACGCACTACCCGTTTGCCAAGTCGCCGGGACGGTTGGAAGAAAACCCATGCAGCGGCCGCCAGGACGAGAATGAGGAATCCGCTCACGCGACAGCTCCAAGGTGATCCGAACGCGAGATCGGTCGTTGCGAGCCGGGCAGGGGCCCGGGCAGGAGCCCAGGGTCCAGTTCAAGGCGATCTGCGAGGTCCCCCCAAGCGGGACCAGGGACAGCAACACCCGCCCGCATTTCCACGGCAGGCACGATCGATGGGGCGGACGCGCCCACCGCCAACAATCCAATGCAGGAAACTCTTCTGCCGGCCGGTGTCCGCTCGACGTGGACCACTGCGTCCAATGCCGTTGAAAGCTGCAGTTGAACGGCTTCCCGGCTCAAGCCTGCAAGCGCGCCCAACGCCACGAGCCTGGCCGGGACGGCGGAGGCGGTGTTTGCGTGGATTGTGCCACTGCCTCCCGTGTGGCCGGTATTGAGTGCCGTCAACAGCTCACGAACTTCCGCGCCGCGGCACTCACCCACGACCAACCGGTCCGGCCGCATCCGCAGTGCTTGCCGAACGAGTTCGCCAAGATCGAGAGCGCCACCGCCTTCAAGGTTCCCGTGCCTGGACTCAAGGGAAACCACGTGCGGGTGCACCGGGTTCAGCTCCGAGGCGTCCTCAATCAGGACGAGCCGATCATGTGGGCTGCTCAAGCCGAGCATCGTGGACAGCAATGTGGTCTTTCCGGAACCGGTGGCACCACTGATCAGGAAGCTCAGCCTGCGATCAACCATTGCCTGCAGCACCTGCTGGACCGGTGCCCCGAACATGCCTCCCGCACGCAACTCGTCGATCGAGAAAACCTCCTCGCGCCGAATCCGAACGGACAACAAAGTTCCGGCAGTGGAAATCGGAGGCAACACTGCGTGCACCCGGTATCCGCCGTCCAAGCGGACATCGACGCACGGCGAGCTGTCGTCCAAACGGCGTCCACCGGCCGCCACGAGCCGGGAGGCCAAGGCACGGATTTGAGGTTCGCCGTCGAAGTGCACCTGCGCCCGCTCCAGCCCCTTGCCGCGGTCGAACCACACCGAGTCCGGGCCATTCACGAAGATGTCCGTCACTGAGGCATCGCGGGCGAGCTGTTGGAGAGGTCCAAGTCCGCTCAGTTCGGCGCTGATGGATTCGACGGCGGCGAGCGCCCCCGCGGTCCCGAGTAGCCTGCCCGTGGCATGGACGGCCGCTGCCACGCGTGACGGAGTCACTGGACCGGCGTCGGCCATGACGGTTTCCCGGACGCTTTCAAGGAGTGCGGCGTCGAGGAGACGCGTGTTGCGACGGCGCTCGCCGTTTGGAAACCCAGGGGCACTCATACTGCGCCGTCGTCGAGTAGTTGAAGTACGGGTTCCGCAAAGCGACGCACGGCCTTGCGCTTGCCGAATTCCAGAAGGCGTCCGAGCTCAGCGGCCGCGGCGGTGCCGCGGAGCTCGGGGAGCAAGCCATGAAGGGGCAGTCCCAGTGACTCGGCTATGAGCGGTCCGTCCAGGGCAGCACCGGCATTTCCACGGACCACCAAGGCTGTGTCCACCGGCGGCAGCTCCTGAAGAAGCCTGGCCGCGGCGACGGCTGCGCGGAGTTGGGCCGGTGCCAGGAGAAGAATCCTGTCGCAGTCCCAGGCAAAGCTGCCAAGCGACTCCGTTCCGCGGCCGATGTCGACAATGATCAGCTCATATCCCCGCCTCGCCGCATCAAGGACGGACGCGACGGCCCCGGGCTCCACATCCAGAGGGCGGTCGCGGCTGCCCGGCCAGGACAGGAAGGAGAATCCGCCGGCGATCGGCAATGAGTCGCTTAGCTGCCCGGTACCGATGCTGCCGCTGGCATCGGCGAGATCGGGCCAGCGCAGTCCTGGCGCATCTTCAGCTGCCAGGCAAAGCTCAAGGCCTCCTCCGCGCGAATCGCCATCAACCAGCAGCGTCCGGATTCCGTGGACGGCCGCTTCCTGCGCCAGCCAGACCGCAGCCGTGGACGCACCCGCACCGCCGCATCCTCCTGTCACGCCGAGCACCAACCCTCCGGGGTCTGGATCATCCGAGCTACCGAGGTGATCCGCCAGCCAGGCTGCGGCTTCCGGCAACACGGCCACACGTTCGGCCCCCAGGGCCGCTCCCAAATGCCACAACGAGTCCCCTTCACCGTTGAGGCCCAGCAAGACGGAAGGTGCACGACGACGGGGCGGAAGGTCGCGGATATCGCTGCCAAGAAGCACCATCCTCGCCGTATCCCACATGGGGAAGGCTGCCGATAGATCCATCGTTGTCCGGAGACTGGCACCGACAGCGGCCGCGATCCTTTCGGTTTCGGCTTGTAGCCGGACGTTCCCCGTCACCAGAAGGACATCGCCGGAACTGGCGGGAAGCCACGGCTCCCCGGAGTCCCGATCTGGCTTCGTCCCGGACCGTGGACCGGATCTTCCGGGAAGGGGGTGGCCACGTTGAAGTACCGTCGAACCGCGCGCGCCGTCAGCGGCAGCCCGGCTTCCGCCGGGTCTGTGGTTCCGCTCAAGATGTTGCCCGCTCATGAAGCCACTCTTTCCGTTTCACCACGGGCATTGAAGGCCCGTATCGGCGTATGTGGACAAAGCACCCACAACGACCCCTGTGGGGGACGGGTCCGCGTGCGGACTGCATCGCCCCGGACACGGCGCCCGCGGACTGCATCGCCCCGGACGCCGCACCCCGGACAGCATCGCCCCGGACGCCGCACTACCCAGGCCACAAGCTTGCGGACGGCAACTGTCCGCAAAGTGCAAGGTTCCACGGAATCACAGGGCAGAATTGTCAGCATGTACCTGCTGCTCGCCGCCCATCCAGACGGCGCAGCCATTCAGGAAATCAACGCTGCCGGAGTAGCCGTGGCGGAGCCGCGCGCGGTACGAAAGGCGGATCTCGCCGTCGTCGTCAGCGGGTTGGAGAAGAGCCGTCCGCGCTGGGTCTGGAACCGGACGCAGGATTGGTACCCGGCGATGCTCCAGGCCGGGGTGGAACTGGAGCGTTGCCACGACCTCACACTCTGCCGCGCCATTCTGGTGCATTCTGAGTTCACGGCCCACACGGACTATGCCCGCAGCGCGGAAAAGCTCACGCAAGACGACGAAATGCCGGTTCCGCCGCGGGTCCTCCAGCCTCCCCCGCCGCCCGCCGAGCAGGACGCGCTGTTCGACGACTTGGTCCCGCGCAGCACCCAGCCAAGCCTGGACGAGATCCGGGCCGAATTCGCGGCCCAGCAACATGCGCTCGGCCAGGCTTCCAAGGAAGAAGGCCGGCAGCACCGACTGAAACTGCTGCTGGCTGCGGAATCCGCCGGTGCCATGATCGCCGCCGAAATGCAGTTCACGGGTGTGCCGTGGCAGGAGACGCTGCACGAAGAAATCCTGGAAGGCCACTTGGGTCCCCGCCCACCCGCCGGCCATCGGCCGGCCAGGCTCGAAGCTCTCTGCAACGAGCTTCGCGGGATTCTCCACTCTCCGAAGCTGAATCCGGATTCACCCCAGGACCTCATGCGTGCACTCCATCGGAACGGGATCGAAGTAAAAACCACCCGCCAGTGGGAACTCAAGGAATCGAAGCATCCTGCCATCGAGCCACTGCTGGAGTACAAGAAGCTCTCCCGTTTGTTCGCTGCCAACGGCTGGTCGTGGCTGGACGCGTGGGTGAGCGACGGGCGGTTCCGCCCCGAGTACGTGGTGGGGGGCGTGGTTTCCGGTCGTTGGGCGTCCAGGGGAGGCGGGGCGTTGCAGATCCCCCGCCAGATCCGGGGCGCGGTGCATGCCGACCCGGGGCACAAATTGATCGTCGCGGACGCCTCCCAGCTCGAACCCCGGGTTCTGGTGGCGCTCGCGCAGGACTCGAAGATGGCCGAGGCTGCCCGGGACAAGGACTTGTACGCCGGTATCGCCGCGCAGGGTTTCGGTGGCGACCGTTCGAAGGCCAAGATCGCCCTGCTGGGCGCAATTTACGGTGCCACCACGGGCGAATCCGGGCGCCTCATGCCACAGTTGACCCGGACTTATCCCCGGGCAGTCGGCTTCGTGGAACAGGCAGCCCGCGACGGCGAAGGCGGCCGCACCGTGACCTCAAGGTTGGGGCGCAGCAGCCCGCCGCCGTCGGAACGCTGGATCCGCAGCCAACAATCCACGACGGCGGAAGAACAGCGGCGCGCGGATAGCATCGCCCGCTCGCGGGGCCGTTTCACGCGGAACTTCGTGGTGCAGGGTTCCGCGGCGGACTGGGCGTCGTGCTGGCTTGCCGAACTTCGACGGCGGCTACGCACCGCACGTGCCGACGGCCTGCCTGCCGGGGAACTAGTGTTCTTCCTACACGACGAAGTGATGGTCCACGCACCTGCAGAGTCGGTGGAAGCGTGCATCAAGGCCATCGAAGAGGCCGCAGCCGCGGCGAAGGAACTGCTGTTCGGGCGGGTTCCGGTGGAATTTCCGGTGAGCGTCGCCGTCGTCGATTCCTACGACAAAGCGAAGTAATCGGCGCTATTGCCCCGCGCCCGACAGCAGAGGACGATTGCCCCGTGGGACACAAAGGCCACGCACCGCTGGCTGCATACATCGCCTTCCAACTGACCGCTCTGGAAGGACAATTGCCGCTGGTTGCAGCGGCCGATCCGGAAGCCGTACACAACGCCAGGCTCGCCCTTCGCCGGCTCCGTTCAGTGCTTAGCTGTTATCGCGGCATGATTCCCAAACTCCCCCGGACCGCCCGCGAGGAAGTCAGTTGGCTCGCAACTTCGCTCGGCGAGTCCAGGGACGCTTATGTCCTGGCGCAAAGGATACGGCTGTCCCTGGACACCAAGGACTCGTGGAAAAACCCCGGGACCGTGCGCCAGGCCGTGGAGGAACTGGAAGCGTCCAGCGCCCGGCTGGCCGCTGCCCTGGGTGGGCACAAGCGCAGCAAACGCACGGTGCGGGCCGCAAGGGCAGCCCTGTTGGAAGTGCCCACCGCAAGGGAATACAAGCACCCGACGGCGGACCTCGCGGAGCGCCTCCAAGGCCGGTGGGAGCGGTTGCAGCACAGCCTCGCGGAGCAGGCAGGCAGCAACGACCCGGAGGTCCGTAACGCCGCACTCCACCAGGCGCGCAAAGACGTCAAGTGCCTCCGTTACTCAGTGGAGGCAGTTGCGGACGCCTTCAGCCATCACGCTTCGGGCGTGATCCAACCGGCGATCGCCCTGCAGCGGTTGTTGGGTGAGCAACATGACGCTGTCGTGGCCGGCGAATGGATCAGGGAACTGGCGAAAAACCCCGGCGTCGACGCGGAAGATGCCCAGAGGCTGGAATCGATGGAGGTCCGGCGGCGACTCAGCGCGGAGGAAGAGTTCCGGATGGCAATCGCCGAATATCCGGTGCCGGCACCACGGCGCGCACTGATCTTTTGAAGCCCGGAACCATAACCGCCGGCGGCCCCGAAAGCGAGTCATATGGCGGAAACGAACCCGGCATGACCCGGGCAAGTAATGTACCCCAAAGTAACTTCAGCACGCCCCTTCCTTCTCGATAGTCTCGTCTTGTGGCGTTCGACGTGAGGGGCGCCACAGTGCAAAGACGCACTCACTGCGCAAGTCACTGTGCGGGCAGTATCCAAGGGGGAACAGCAAAATGGCTGGACGATTCGAAATTCTCAAAGACGGCGAAGACGGCTACCGGTTTCGGTTGACGGCCGCCGATGGAACCTTGGTGGCGGAATCGCCACGGTTCAAACACCTGAAAGCCGTAGTGGACGGCATCAACGCCGTGCGCGAAAATGCTGCCACGGGCATCGTCGTGGATCGCTCAAAAACCGTCCGGCGCGCAGCATAGCCGGAGCCAGTGGCGGGCCAGCGGCCTGCCTGCGCAAGGCACATTGCTAGAGGCTAGATCTCGATCTCAAGCACGCGCTCCGTGTCCCACGGAACCGTCCAGCCCAAAGCGTCGAACAAACCGCTGAGCACCATCCCGGTGAAACCCCAGACCACGAGCCCGTTGACTTGGAAGACCGGGCTCGAGAAAGTCCGGCCGAGCCGCGTGAGCGTCCCGGTGTATCGATTGTCGGGATCCAGGAGATCACGCACCGGTACGCGGAACACCTGGGCGGATTCGGCGTAGTCCACCACCCTCACGGGCGACGGCGACGCCCACCACGCCAAGACCGGCGTGACCACAAAATTGCTGCGGATCAGGCCGAGTTCCGGCATGACACCCAGCACCTGGACGCCACCGCTGTCCAGGCCTGTCTCCTCCACCGCTTCCCGGAGGGCTGCCGCGACGGCTGACTCATCCCCGGGATCGATGCTGCCGCCGGGGAACGCCACCTGCCCGGGATGGTCGTCCAGGGTGTGGGCGCGCTCCAGCAGCAAGACGTCCAAGTCCGCGGGGGCCACTGGTTTCCCGGATTGGGCGGGGACGTCGTCCAAGACGCCGAAGAGCATGAGCACGGCCGCTTTCCGTGCCTTGTCCGGATCGACGGTTGCAGCGGCAATCCGTGGATCAGGGCCGGGATGGAGGCCCGAATCGATCCTGGTGATGAGGCTGACGAGATCCTCGAGCGCCGTCATGCCGGCCTCCTTTGCGATTCCATGCGAATCTCCGCCGCGCGGTGGGTCTCGGCAAGCAACTGTGCGAGAAGCGCTTCGTTGCCGGGCGCCAGTTCGTATTTGAGCAACTTGGCTGCTTTGACGGGATCCTTTTCGCCTTCACCGTAACTCGGGCACCAGTTGGCCACTGCACACGCTCCGCACGCCGGCCTGCGCGCGTGGCAAACCCTGCGGCCGTGGAAAACAACGCGGTGGGACAGCATGGTCCAGTCCTTGGGCTCGAACAGCTCGGCGACATCGAACTCGATCTTCACCGGGTCCTCGGACGTCGTCCAGCCAAACCTGCGCGCGAGCCTTCCAAAATGCGTGTCCACGGTGATTCCCGGGACACCGAACGCGTTGCCAAGTACCACATTCGCCGTTTTGCGCCCGACGCCGGGCAGTGTCACCAGGTCTTCCAGCCGGCCGGGAACCTCGCCGTCGAACTCGTCCACCAAACGCGTGCTGAGCGCCAGGACGTTCTTTGCCTTGGCACGGAAGAAGCCGGTGGGCTGCAGGATCGCCTCCAGCTCGGCAAGCTCGGCCTCGGCCATGCTCCGGGCATCCGGATAGCGCGCGAACAGGATCTTGGTGACCTGGTTGACCAGCACATCGGTGGTCTGGGCTGACAGCACCGTGGCCACGACCAACTCGAACGGGTTCCGGAAATCAAGCTCAGCGTGGGCGTAGGGATAGAGCTCAGCAAGCGCCTTGTTGATTTTGCGCGCACGCCGCTTCAAAGCCAGCGGGGTTTCGACGACGGTGTCCACGGCGGGCCAGGCTAGCCGCGTTCGATGTGGCTGAGATCGCGCAGGACGCCCACACTGCCGTCAGTATCCTGCACGAGGAATTCCGCGCCGCGGTCTTCGAGGGCCAGGACCCACGCGCCCGGTTCGATGGTGAAGGCGGGCATGCCGGTGTGCTCGTCGACAACGACGCGGGGATGGGCCACGGCGAACCAGAATGCCTCGTACCCGGAGGCGTGGCCGGATTCGTCCGTTCGCGTGGCCGGATCGACGGTGGCGCCGATGGGCTCGTGAACCCGGGGCTGATCGACCGTGCCGATGTGCTGGGTGGCCGGTCCTGCGCCGGAGTCCGGGCCGCCGACGATGGGCGTAGCCATGGTGGCAGTAGGCAGGTGCTTGGGCTCCTCGGGCGTCGGCGCGTGCACCTCCCGCCCGCGGTCGGCAACTGCAGTCTCGGCAGGTACGACGGCGGCCGGCCCGGCAGGCGCGACGGCGGCGGCGGCTTCAGTGGCTGCGGGTTCAGGGACAGGTTCGGTGGTGGTCGCAGCGGCAGCGACGGGTTCAGCGACAGGCGCGGCTGCGGCAGGTGCGGCGGGTGGCGGCGCGGCAGCGGCGGGGATCTCCTCTGCTGCCAAGCTGGCCGGTGCCGGGCTGGCAGGCTCCGGCTTGGGCTTGGCCGGCTTCGGCACCGCAGGCTTGCGGGTTGGAACGGTCGATTCCCGGGCCACAATGTGAGCTGGCTGTTCTGCACGGTCCTGGAAATCGTCGCGGAGGAACGGCAAGTGGGGAGCCAGGACCGTCGCGGCCAGAAGACCTAGAGAGCCGATAAGTCCGACGAGCACGAAGACGGTAAACGCGCCTGCTGCGGACAGGAAGAACAGGGTCAGGGCGAACGACGCCACGACGGAAGCGAACTGGTCAGTCGAAAGGGAACCGATCCTCACGATGTTCCCCGGCTGCAGGCGCCGGGCAACGAACAAGGCGGTAACGACGAGGGGAAGAATGATCCCGAGTGCCAGGAAGAAAAGGTTGTCGAGGTTCCACAAGTTATAGCGCCCGCCAAACATCGGCAGGAGGGACCCCACAAACATCACCAAGGTGGAGCCGAAAACGGTCAGGTCCCGGATAGTGAACGGACCCAGCACGGCCTGGTACTTCGGGGAGGTCACGCTGCCGGGCTCTGGCGCCCCGGATCCAGCTGCTGCTTCGGGGGCCGACCCGGGCGCGAGCGCACCGTATTTCGGACCTTGGCTCGTCTGGTTCATGTGCAAATCTCCTTAGTACGGCGGTGTTCCGGACGCCGCCGCCCAAGGCTGCACCCAGTAATTTCCGGGCCGGACCGGGCGGCAAGTTCTCGCGTCTCGAGACCTCTTCAGCCTATGCCACGCATCTGACAGTCCACTAGTTGGCATCGGCGCGGAGGCAGGCACGCCACGCCGTAATATTCCCCGCCTTGGGAGCCAAGCGAAAGCCTTCAGCACCGTTCGGCGCGAATCACCGGCCGCTCACGGTCCGGATTGTGACCGCAGACACTTGTTGTCGGCTCAAAACGCTAAGGTGGGTTCCGGAAAAGCTCTTTGCGGAATCCCGTGAGGCGCCGCAGCCCAACGCCGTGCACGATTGGCGCGTGGGGCGGCCCCGACACAGGACAACCGCGCGGCAGAGATCGATGAATGATGAGGTTCACATGTCCCAGGACGCCAATGGATCGACGACCACCGCTGCACCCGGATCCGACGGGGCAGGCAACGGCGACGCCCTCGAAAACCTTCTCCATGAAAACCGGAAGTTCGCGCCCACCGCTGAGTTCGCGGCCAACGCGGTAGTCGGCGCCGAAGTCTATGCGGAAGCCAATGCGGACCGTCCCGCGTTCTGGGCCAGGCAGGCCCGGGAACTGCTGGACTGGGACACGGACTTCACCGAGGCCCTGGACTGGTCCAACCCGCCGTTCGCGAAGTGGTTCGTCGGCGGCAAGGTCAATGCCGCGTACAACGCCCTGGACCGGCACGTGGAGAACGGGCTCGGGGACCGGGTGGCCATCCATTTCGAGGGCGAACCGGGCGACACCCGCTCCTACACCTACGCGCAGCTGACCGAAGAGGTGAAGAAGGCCGCCAACGCGTTCGAGTCGCTCGGTGTGGCCAAGGGTGACCGGGTGGCCGTGTACCTGCCTATGATTCCCGAGGCCGTGATCACGATGTTGGCCTGTGCCCGGATCGGGGCCGTGCATTCGGTAGTGTTCGGCGGTTTCTCCGCGGATGCCCTGCGTTCGAGGATCGATGATGCCGAGGCCAAGCTCGTGGTCACCGCGGACGGCACGTACCGGCGCGGGAAGCCCAGCCCGCTCAAGCCGGCCGTGGACCAGGCCCTGTCCAAGGAAGGCCATTCGGTCCGGAACGTCGTGGTGGTCAAGCGCAACGGCCAGCCGGTGGACTGGCACGAGGGCAGGGACCAGTGGTGGGAGGACACCGTCGGCGCCGCGTCCGGTGAGCACACCGCCGTCGGGCACGACGCCGAACACCCGCTGTTCATCCTGTACACCTCCGGGACCACGGGCAAGCCCAAGGGCATCCTGCACACCACCGGCGGCTACCTGACCCAGACCGCGTACACGCACAAGGCGGTCTTCGACCTGCACCCCGAGACGGACGTGTTCTGGTGCACCGCCGACGTCGGATGGGTCACCGGCCACTCGTACGTCGCCTACGCCCCGCTCGTGAACGGCGCCACCCAGGTCATGTACGAAGGCACCCCGGACTCCCCGCACCAGGGCCGCTGGTGGGAAATCGTGGAGAAATACAAAGTCTCCATCCTCTACACCGCCCCCACGGCGATCCGGACGTTCATGAAGTGGGGCCGGGACATCCCTGCCAAGTACGATCTGTCCTCGATCCGGGTCCTGGGCTCGGTGGGTGAGCCCATCAACCCCGAGGCCTGGATGTGGTACCGGGACGTCATCGGCTCCAACGCCGGGAAGAACGGGGAAAAGAAGGAACACCCTGCCCCGATCGTGGACACCTGGTGGCAGACCGAGACCGGCGCCCAGATGATCGCGCCCCTGCCGGGCGTGACGGCGACCAAGCCCGGTTCTGCGCAGGTCCCGCTGCCGGGCATCGCGATCGACGTCGTGGACGAGGCCGGCGAGTCCGTCCCGGACGGGCACGGAGGCTACCTCGTGGTCCGCGAACCCTGGCCCGCGATGCTGCGCGGCATCTGGGGGGACCCGGAACGGTTCAAGGACACCTACTGGTCCCGCTTCGAGGGCATGTACTTCGCCGGGGACGGGGCCAAGAAGGACGAAGACGGCGACGTATGGCTCCTGGGCCGGGTGGATGACGTCATGAACGTCTCCGGGCACCGGCTCTCCACCACCGAAATCGAATCCGCCCTCGTGTCCCACCCCTGGGTGGCCGAGGCCGCCGTCGTCGGGGCTTCCGACGAAACCACCGGCCAGGCCGTGGTCGCGTTCGTCATCCTGCGCGGGGACGCCGTCAACGACGGCGACGCCACCGTCGCCGAACTGCGCAACCACGTGGGCAAGGAAATCGGCCCCATCGCCAAACCCAAGCACATCCTCGTGGTCCCCGAACTGCCCAAGACCCGCTCGGGCAAGATCATGCGCCGCCTCCTCAAGGACGTCGCAGAAGGCCGCGAAGTGGGCGATGCCACCACCCTGTCCGATCCGACCATCATGGCCCAGATCGCGGAATCGCTGAAGAAGTAGGCTCTGCCCCAAGCAAACAAAAGCGCCAAGGCACCACGCAAGGGCGGCGGTTCTCTCCCAGGAGGACCGCCGTTCTTGTCTTAAAACCCGCCGTCGCAAGAATGTTATATTTAGTTCTTTCATGTTCTCTTTTGAGCGGTTATAGTCGAGTTCTACGTGAGATAACTCACAAGCACCACGCTTTCAAGGGAGAGAACATGGCAGCGAATCTTGACCCGTTCCAGTCGGCCTACAACGCCGGCCCTGGACGCCGCACCATCCTGAAAACGCTCGGTATAGGCGCTGCTGGGCTCGCCGGCATTCCGCTGCTGGCTGCTTGCACCGGCGGATCCGGACCGGCTCCCGGAGCTTCCTCGAACAGCCTGACCTTCGGTTCAGGTTCCTCGGACGATGTTCCCAAGGCCGCCTACAAAGCCGTCACCGATGCCTTCACCAAGAAGTCCGGCATCACGGTGGCCACCAACGTCGTCCCGCACAACGACTTCCAAAACAAGATCAACTCCTATCTCCAGGGCAGCCCCGACGATGCCTTCACGTGGTTCGCCGGCTACCGCATGCAGTACTACGCGGGCAAGGGCCTCCTGGCTCCCGTAGACGACGTATGGGCAACGATCGGCAGCAACTTCTCCGACGCCATGAAGAAGGCCTCCACCGGCCCGGACGGCAAGATGTACCTGGTCCCCAACTACAACTACCCGTGGGGCTTCTTCTACCGGAAGAGCTTCTGGGCCGAGAAGGGCTACGCAGTCCCCAAGACGTTCGATGAGCTGAAGACCCTGGCCACCAAGATGAAGTCCGACGGCATCATCCCCATCGGCTTCGCGGACAAGGACGGCTGGCCGGCCATGGGCACCTTCGACTACATCAACATGCGCCTCAACGGCTACCAGTTCCACGTGGACCTGACCGCCCACAAGGAAAGCTGGGACCAGAAGAAGGTCAGCGACGTCTTCGACACCTGGAAGGCCCTCCTGCCGTTCCAGGACCCCAACGCCCTCGGCCAGACCTGGCAGGACGCGGCCAAGGCACTCGAAGCCAAGAAGACCGGCATGTACCTGTTGGGTTCGTTCGTGACCCAGCAATTCACGGATCCCGCCGTGCTGGCGGACATCGATTTCTTCCCGTTCCCGGAAATCGCGGTGGAAGGCACCGACGCCGTCGAGGCCCCCATCGACGGATTGCTCCTGTCCAAGAAGGGCGGCGACAACAAGGCGGCTCACGACTTCCTGGCGTTCATGGGATCCGCCGAAGGCCAGAACGCCTATTCAGCCGTGGATGGCTCCAACATCGCCACCGTCAAGGGCGCCGACACGTCAAAGTTCACCCCGCTGAACAAGAAGTGTGCAGACACCATCTCCAACGCCAAGTACATCAGCCAGTTCCTGGACCGTGACGCCCTCCCTGCCATGGCCAACAACGTGATGATCCCCGCGCTGCAGTCCTTCATCAAGGACGGCACCGTGGACGTCAAGAACCTTGAAGCGCAGGCCAAGACCCTTTACGCAGCCCAGTAGCTGAAGGAATCCCCATGAGTACTACCGCCGAGAAACCGGCAGCACCGGACAGCGAACCCGGTGCTGCCGGGCGAACCACGGCCGGCAAGAGCCAGCCCGGCACCGGCAGGCGGACCGGCAAAGCAGGCAGGGTCCGCCGCCTCACGCGCCGCGACAAATTCGTCCTCGCCATCATGGTGGGCGTGCCTACCCTGATCCAGCTCCTGCTTGTCTGGCTGCCCACGCTCTTCTCCATCGCGCTGAGCTTCACCCGCTGGAACGGCCTGGACCTGAAGGACATCAAGGCCGCAGGGACGGACAATTACCACTACGTGGTCCAGGACTATCCCCCGTTCTGGCCCGCCATTCAACACAACGTCCTCTGGCTCGTCTTCCTGGCCCTGATCGCAACACCCCTCGGCCTGCTGCTGGCAGTGCTCCTGGACCAGAAGATCCGCGGCAGCAAGATCTACCAGAGCATCTTCTTTACACCGGTCATGTTGTCGCTGGCCCTCATCGGCATCATCTGGCAGCTTTTCTACAACCGGGACAGCGGACTGCTGAACTACCTCCTGGGCACGGCGGGCACACCACAAGCCGTGGACTGGTTCGGAAATTCGAACGTGAATATCTGGGCGGCCATGGTTGCGGCAACGTGGCGCCACGCGGGCTACGTCATGATCCTGTACTTGGCCGGGCTCAAGGGCGTGGACCCCTCGCTGCGGGAAGCGGCGTCGATTGACGGCGCCAGCGCGGCGCAGACGTTCTTCCGCATCGTCTTCCCGGCTATGCGCCCTGTGAACATCGTGATCGTGGTGATCACGATCATCGAGTCGCTCCGTGCCTTCGACATTGTGTACGTCATCAACCGAGGGACCAACGGCCTTGAATTGATCAGCGCCCTGGTGATCCAGAACCTGATCGGCGAAGGCCAGGTGATCGGCGTCGGTTCGTCCCTCGCGGTCATTCTCCTGGTCATCTCGCTGATCCCCATCGTCTTCTACCTCATCCGCACCTTCGGCAAGGAGAGCAAGGCATGAGCACCCTCGCCAACCCCATCCCGCGCACGGCAGCCACCGGCGGAACCCGGAACTCCGGCAAACGCCACTACGGGACCCACATCTTCCTGACCGTCATGGCCATCATGTGGCTTATTCCGCTGGGTTGGTCCTTGTTCACGGCTTTGCGTCCCAAGGCGGACACGGACAAATACGGCTACTTCAGCCTTGGCGGCACTTTCAATTTCGACAACTTCATCACGGCCTGGACCCAGGGCGGATTCTCGAAATACCTCCTGAACTCGGTGATCATCACCGTCCCCTCGGTGCTCCTGACCTTGTTCTTCGCCTCGATGATGGCATTCGCCGTCTCCAGGGTGAGCTGGAAGTTCAACGTCACGCTCCTGATCATGTTCACGGCCGGCAACCTCCTGCCGCCGCAGGTCCTGGCGGCTCCGTTGTTCGAGATGTTCAAACATGTCACGCTGCCGTACTCCTTCAGCGATTCCGGCAACCTGCTCAACACCTACATCTCGGTGATCGCCGTGGACACTGCGTTCCAGATCGGTTTTTGCACCTTCGTGCTTTCCAACTACATGAAGGCCCTCTCGTCCGACCTGACGGAAGCCGCACTGGTGGACGGGGCCGGGATCTGGCGGCAGTACTGGAACATCATCCTGCCGCTGTGCCGACCCGCCCTCGCGGCGCTCGGAACCCTGGAAGTCATCTTCATCTATAACGATTTCTTCTGGCCGCTGCTCTTCATCCAAAGCGGAAACCGGCTGCCCATCACGACGGCCATCAATAACCTGCAGGGCGAGTTCCTCAGCAACTACAACCTCCTGGCGGCCGGTGCCACCATCACCGTGATACCCACCCTGATCATCTACCTCGTGCTGCAGCGCCAATTCGTGGCCGGCCTCACGCTCGGTTCCAGCAAAGGATAAAACGCATGGCAATGGATTACATCGTCGACAAGTTGGGCGGCCGGATCGCGTTCGGCGGCGACTACAACCCGGAACAATGGCCCGAAGAGGTCTGGAAACACGACGTCGCCCTCATGAAGGAAGCCGGAGTGAACCTGGTCAGTGTCGGCATCTTCAGTTGGGCCCTTCTGGAGCCCGAAGAAGGCCGCTACGAGTTCGCCTGGCTCGACAGGATCCTGGACCTGCTCCACACCAACGGGATCAGCGTGGATCTCGCGAACGCGAGCGCTTCTCCCCCGCCGTGGTTCAGCCGCAAGTACCCCGATTCGCTCCCGGTGGATGCCGACGGCGTCCGGCAAAGCTACGGTTCGCGGCAGGCCTTCGCGGCGTGCTCGCCGGACTATCGCCGGGCCGCAGCAGCCCTGACGACGGCGATCGTCCAGCGCTACGCGGGTCACCCCGCCGTCGTGATGTGGCATGTCCACAACGAGTACGGTTGCCACAACCAACCGGACTTCGGCCCGCACGCGGAGCGTGGCTTCCAGGAATGGCTCCAGGCCAGGTACGGGAGCCTGGACGCGCTCAATGAGGCCTGGGGTACGGCCTTCTGGTCCCAGCATTACTACGACTGGGCCGAGATCCTGCCGCCGCGGCGTTCGGGAACGTGGGTTAACCCCACGCAGCAACTGGATTTCGCGCGGTTCTCCTCCGACGCCCTGCTTGAGTGCTTCAACGCGGAGGCAGACATCATCAGGGCACATTCGAAGCACCCCGTCACCACCAATTTCATGGGCTTCAACATGGGCCTGAACGCCCCTGTGGACTATTGGCGCTGGTCCGGGCACATGGACGTGGTGTCCAACGACCACTATCTGATTGCCGCCGACGAACGGAACTTCCAGGACCTGGCCATGACGGCGGACCTCACCCGCGGCTGGGCACAGGGCAAACCATGGCTCCTCATGGAACACTCCACCTCGGCAGTCAACTGGCAACCCCGCAACGTGGCCAAAGTGCCGGGCGAAATGCTGCGCAATTCCCTGCAGCACGTGGCCCGCGGAACCGACGGCGTGTTGTTCTTCCAATGGCGAGCTTCCCGCGCCGGGGCCGAAAAGTACCACTCCGGACTGGTCCCCCACGCCGGCCGCGACAGCAAAGTGTGGCGCGAAGTGGTGGAGCTGGGCCGGGCGCTCGAGAGCATTTCGGAGGTGGCCGGCTCAACGGTCCAGGCCGAAGCCTGCATCATCCATGACACCGACGCCCGCTGGGGCACCGAACTGGACTCGCATCCCAGCGAAGACGCGCGGAACCTCCCGGAATCGCGGCGCTGGCACGATGCGCTCTACCGGGCCGGCATCACCACGGACATCCGGCAAAGCACCGACGATCTTTCCGGCTACAAACTGGTGATCGCGCCCATGCTGTACCTCGTCACCGATGAGGCCGCCGCGAAGCTCCACGAGTATGTCCAAGCCGGCGGAACCCTCGTGATCACGTATTTCTCCGGGATCGTTGACGAGAACGACCACATCCGGATGGATCCGGTCAACGGCGGCGGTTACCCAGGGGCATTTTCCGAACTGCTGGGCGTCAGCATGGAGGAATTCTTCCCCCTGCGCTCAGGCGATGCCGTGGGCTTGAGCCGCTTCGGCTCGGGGACGGTCTGGAGCGAGCTGGGGAAGGCAACCGGGGCGGAGGTTCTTGCCACGTTCGACGGCGGCACGGACACAAGCGGCGCACGCACCGGCGTCGACGGCTCGCCCGCGGTGACCCGCCGGGCGGGATCCGCCGGGCGCGGTGCCGCCTACTACGTCGCCACGACCTTGGGCCGCGAGGGGCTGGCCGAACTCGTCCAGCTCCTCTGCTCGGACGCCGGAGTGGCACCGGTCCTGGGCGTTCAGCCTCCGGAAGACGTGGAAATCGTCCGCAGGAGCAACGGCACCAAGGACTGGACTTTCGTCATCAACCACAGCGCGCGGGACGTGGAGGTGCCGCTCGACGGCGTCGAGCTCCTGGGCGGGACACCTACCGGAGGTACGCTAAACCTTACTGCCGGAGGCGTCGCCGTCGTCGCCACTCCCGCCTAGCCACCCGCCGTCCGTCCAGAAAGGCTCCGATGCTTCAGGCAGCCCGCCACACCGCCATAGTCGACGCCGTCCAGCGTGAACGCGTTGTCCGCGTCTCGGACCTCGCGCAACTGCTGGGCGTCTCAGCCATGACTGTTCGGCGCGACATCGAGTCGCTTGAGGAGTCCGGGCTCGTCGAGCGCATCCATGGCGGGGCCAAGATACCGGGCGATGCCCGGACCCACGAGCCCGGCTTTGAGCTGAAATCCACCCAACTGGTCGACGAAAAGCACGCGATCGCCGTCGAGGCCGCCACCCTGGTCCACGAAGGCATGGCCGTGGGCTTGAGCGCCGGAACCACCACCTACGAGCTCGCCAAGGTACTCCTGGAAGGCCCGCGGATCACGGTGGTGACGAACTCCATCAGGATTGCGGATCTCTTCCACAACGCCTCAGGTTCGCGGGAGGCTTTCCCGGTCATCGTGACGGGCGGCGAGCGCACGCCGTCGGACGCTCTGGTGGGTCCCATCGCGACGGCCGCGCTGAAGCAACTGCATTTGGACATGTTGTTCCTGGGCGTCCACGGCATGGATGCGGACGCCGGATTCACCACGCCGAACCTGCAGGAAGCCGAAACCAACCGGGCGTTCATCAGCGCGTCACGCAACGTGGTGGTCTTGGCGGACCACAGCAAGTGGGGAACTGTCGGCATTGCATCGATTGCCCAGCTGGAGGAAGCCGACGTCCTCGTGACGGACTCGCACCTCGGCGAGGATGCCCGGCGCATCCTCGCCGACGGCGTCGGAAAGCTCAGGATCGCCGCTCACTAACGCGTGGGCGGGGAAGGCGTTACGGGCACCCGCACGATTGGCGGATGCGGAGCTGGGTGGGGAAGACCCTGTGCTGCGGGGGTTCGTTGCGGTTCTCGCCCACCAGCGCGGATACTGCGGCCTCTGCCATCTCCCACACCGGCTGTTCCACCGTGGTCAGGGCCGGCCAGGTGTATTCAGCCTCAACCGAGCCGTCGAAGGACGCCACGGCGATATCCTCCGGAACGGAGAGACCTGCCTCGCGGATTGCCCGCAGGACCCCGATTGCCTGCATATCGGAGCTGGCGAAGATCGCCGTCGGACGGTTGGCAGATGCCAGGAGGCGTTGTCCGGCAGCGTAGCCCCCGGGGCGGTCGAAACCGTCGCGTGCAAGGGGTCCAGGAGGCAGACCGGCGGCTTGCAGAGCACGCAGCCACCCCTCTTCCCGTCCGTCCGTCACGTTGTCCGCCGTGATGCCCATGGCGAGTCCGATGTTGGTGTGTCCGTGGCCGATCAAATGTTCCACGGCCAAGCGGGCTCCGGCCTCAAGGTCCACTCCGACGCTGTTGAAACCAGGGGCGATCGAGGCATGGTTCAGCAGGACCGAGCGGATTTCAGTGCCGAAAAGCTCCAGTAGATCGGGTTCGAACATGACGCTGGCCAGGACCACGCCATCAACCTGCCGGTCAGCGAGGTTGCGGATGTGGCGGCGTTCGGAGTCCAGCTTGTTGTCGGAATTCGTCAGCAGCAAGGCATAGCCGCGCTCGGCGGCAGCCACTTCCACAGCGTGTCCCAGCAGCGCCCAGAAGGGGTTGCTGGAGTCAGGAATCACGAGGCCGAGGGTCTGGTTGGATCCCATTTTTAACGCACGCGCCGCGGCATTCGGCCGGTATCCCAGGATCCGGATGGCCTCTTGGACCTTCGCTTCCGTTGCCGGCGCCACCTTCTTGGGGCCGCCGTTCACCACATAGCTCACGACGGCGGTGCTCACCCCGGCGTACCGGGCCACGTCTTTGCGCGTCACCGGTCCGCGCGGGGTGTGCACTGCCGAAGTAGTCATTGGATCATGCTAGCTACAAAGCCTCCGGAGCATCGCCGAAATCGCGGATGGGGAGCCGTTCCCCGCCGCGGAGCGCGGACTCGTGCGCCACGACGCCGGGGAGCGTGAAGCGCGCCGCCACCCACGCGTTGACCGGAGGAAGGCTTCCCTTGTTCACGGCCGTGACGAAGTCGTCCACCAGGAACTGGTGGCTGCCTTCGTGCCCGGTGGGGGCTCCCTCGAATTCAACGGGGAGCCGTCCGGCGTCGTGCACCGGAGCGAGGCCGGAGATGAACGCACCGCGAAGTTCGGGGGCGACGTCCGCCAACGAGGGGTCATCGGCCGACATGCTCGGCTTGGTCTCCACCTGGTCCGAGACGTCCAGGACCCCCTCCTTGTCCTGCCACAGCGTGGTGGTGGCCAGCTGCTCGAAGCTTGCCTCCGTGCCGAAGAAGCGGAAGCGCGATTCGCGGATATGCGAGGGGTAGCCGACGCGGCGCATCTCGTTGGTGCGCATCGCGCCGCCGTCGTTCATTTCGAACAGCGCAGTGGCGTTGGAGAAGTCGTTGTCGAACATGCTGACTTCCTTGTCGAAGACGCCGTCGCCGCGATCGTCCTTGACGCCGATGCAGCTGACGCTCACGGCGTGGCCCGGTATGGCGCCCAGCACGCCTCCGATGGCGTGCGTCGGGTACAGCATGGGCGGGTAGCTGGCGGTTGCTTTCCAGTTTTCGCCGCCGCTGTACTGGTAGGCCTCGTAGAAGCCCAGGTCCATGTCGTGGACGTAGTCGCCTTCGGTGTAGAAGATGCGGCCGAACTTTCCGGCGGCGTGCTGCTTGCGCGCATAGACGGTTGCGGGGTTGTAGAAGCTGGTCTCTCCCATGGCATAGACAAGCTTGGTTTCACGCACCGCCTCGATGATCCCGGCGATCTGTTCCTCCGAGATTGCCATCGGAACAGCCGAATAGACGTGCTTTCCGGCGCGCAGCGCCTTGATCACCAAGGGCCCGTGCGTCCAGCGTTGCGTGAAGATGGCGACGGCGTCGACGTCGGAGGCCAGCAACTCGTCGAAACTGGCCATGATGCCGTCGAGCCCCAGCTGTTCAACAGCTTTGGACGCCCGTTCAGGGAGCTCGTCCACTGCGTAGACCGCTGAAACCCCGGGGTGGAGCTTGAAGAGGTGGGCGAATTGGCCCCCGAACTGGCCGAGGCCTACTACTCCCATTGAAAACGTCATTGTTAGCCCTTCGATTCGTGTGGGTGGCTTCAGAATGCCATCGCCGCGCCCGGAGAGGCTCGACGAGTGACTCAGGCCAGTGAATCACTGGGATCTACTCGAGTCAATAAAAAGCAATAAATCCAAAATAATCGAACAAAAGTTCACAAGACCACTTGACCCCTTCATATCTACTCGTGTAGATTTCCATCAGTTGTAACCCACATCACAGTCAGGAAAGGGTCGAAGATGACCACCCTTGCCAAACAAGCGGAGCCCGCCGCGCTTCCCCAACCGGGCAAACCAAAAAGGTTCGGCATCCGCCGGATCGGTGACTTGAAGATCGCGTTGCTCTTCATCTTCCCGGCGATGATCGGCTTTGTTCTTTTCTTCCTCGTCCCCACCATCCGGGGCATCTACCTCAGCTTCACCGAGTACAGCATCCTGGGTGATCCCACCTGGATCGGCCTGAAGAACTACACGTCGATCTTCAGCGACGACCTGTTCTGGAACGCGATGGCCGTCACCGTCCAATACGTTGCACTGAACATCGGTTTCCAGACCGTCATCGCCATCGGACTCGCGCTCCTCATGCACCGCGTGGCCAAGTCCACCTTCATCCGCGGCGTCCTGTTGCTGCCGTTCCTCGTGGCGAACGTGATCGTCGCGCTGCTCTGGTTCTGGATGCTGGACTACCAACTGGGCATCGTGAACGAGATCATCAACTGGATGGGCCTGCCCCGCATCGCCTTCTTCGGCAGCGATCAATGGGCCATTCCGACTATCGCCTTCGTCAACGTGTGGCGGCACATGGGCTACACGGCCCTGCTGATCTTCGCCGGCCTGCAGGCCATCCCCAACCACGTCTACGAGGTAGCCAACCTTGACGGCGCCTCCCCCACCCGGACCTTCTGGAGCATCACCATGCCGCTCCTTCGCCCGGTGCTGGTCCTGGTCCTTGTGGTCACCGTCATCGGTTCATTCCAGGTCTTCGACACCGTTGCCGTGACTACCGGAGGCGGACCCGTCAATGCCTCCCGGGTCATCCAGATGTACATCTACCAAAAGGCGTTCGGCGAGTCCGATTTCGGCTACGCCTCAGCGCTGTCCGTCATTCTCTTCATCATTCTCGCCCTCGTGGCCTTCATCCAGATGAAGTTCCTCAAAGGCAACGAGACGGACCTGGACTAAGGAAGCCCCGCCATGAGTACCTCCACCAATTCCCGCCGTTCGCGCGAGTCCGCCACCGCCGTCGTCGGCTCTCCGCAATCGCGCCGCCCCCGCACGAAACCCTTCAACTGGCGCCGCGCAGGTGCCTGGGTCCTCGTAGCGATCGCCGTCGTGGTCACCCTGGCACCGTTCCTCTGGATGCTCCGGACTGCACTGTCCAGCAACCATTCGCTCGCCTCGAACGCCGGCAACCTCCTTCCCGCGGACTTCAGCTGGGGCGCGTTCCAGCGGGTCTTCGGGCTACAGAGCCCCGAGCAGGCAATCGCCGAAGGCGGTTCCGGCGCTGACATCAACTTCTGGCTCTACCTGCGCAACTCGATCGTCTTCGCCACCATGACCACCGCAGGCCAGGTGTTCTTCAGCGCAATGGCCGCCTATGCCTTTTCCCGCCTGCGCTGGCCCGGCCGGAACAAAGTGTTCGCGATCTTCCTGGCCACCATGATGGTCCCGCCGATCTTCACCGCCCTGCCCAACTTCCTGATGATCAAGAACCTGGGCCTGCTCAACACCTTCGCCGGGCTGGCACTGCCCTTCATGTTCATGACCCCGTTCGCCATCTTCTTCCTGCGCCAGTTCTTCCTGAGCATGTCCCGCGAAGTGGAAGAGGCAGCCATGCTCGACGGCGCCAAGCACCTCCGGATCTTCTTCCAGATCGTGATCCCCAACGCCGCAGCACCCCTGGCCACCCTGGCCCTGCTGACCTTCATCGGTCAGTGGAACGAGTACTTCTGGCCGCTCCTGGTGGGCCAGGACGAAAGTGTCCGCGTCCTCACTGTGGGACTGGGCGTCTTCAAGTCCCAGTCCCCGCAAGGGGCGCCGGACTGGAGTGGGCTCATGGCCGCCACCCTCGTGGCAGCGCTGCCCGTCCTGATCCTCTTCATCGCCTTCGGCAAGAAGGTGGTCAACTCCATCGGCTTCTCCGGCATCAAGTAAGTCATCCCCCAGCACCGCCCCGTTCCATCGCAACCCCCTGAAAGGTCCACCATGAAGAAATCCATTGGCACCGTCGCAGCCGCCGTCGCCGTCGCTGCCGCAGCCGCGCTGTCACTCTCCGCCTGTGGCGGTTCCACCCCCGTCTCCAGCGAAGCAAAGGGCGAGATCAACTACTGGCTGTGGGATGCCAACCAGCTCCCGGCATACCAGCAGTGCGCGAGCGACTTCACCAAGGCAAACCCGAACATCACGGTCAAAATCACCCAGCGCGGCTGGGACGACTACTGGACCACCCTGACCAACGGCTTCGTGTCCGGCACCGCCCCGGACGTCTTCACCGACCACCTGTCCAAGTACCCGGAGTTTGCTTCCAAGAAGCAGTTGCTGGCCCTCGACGATGCCGTAGCCAAGGACGGCGTCAAGCTGGACAGCTACAACAAGGGCCTGGCCGATCTCTGGGTAGGCCAAGACGGCAAGCGCTACGGCCTCCCGAAGGACTGGGACACCATCAGCCTCTTCTACAACAAGGCGATGACTGACTCCGCCGGGATCACCGCCGAGCAGATGGCCAAGCTCGATTGGAACCCCAAGGACGGCGGCAGCTACGAAAAGACCATTGCCCACCTGACCGTGGACAAGAACGGCAAGCGCGGAGACGAAGCCGGCTTCGACAAGAACAACGTGGCCGTCTACGGCTTGGGCTTGGAGTCCTCCGGTTCCGGCCAGGGCCAGACCCAATGGAGCTTCCTCGCAGCCACCACCGGCTGGACCGCTACCGACAAGAACCCGTGGGGCACCAAGTTCAACTACGACGACCCCAAGTTCCAGGAAACCATCGCCTGGTGGGCAGGACTGGCGGACAAGGGCTACATGCCCAAACTCGAAACAACGGTAGGCGCCAGCGTGTCGGACAACTTCGGCGCGGGCAAGGCCGCAATCAATACCAGCGGCTCATGGATGATCGGCCAGTACACCGCCTACAAGGGCATCCAGACCGGAATCGCCCCCACGCCGGTTGGTCCGAGCGGTAAGCGCGCGTCCATGTTCAATGGCCTCGCCGATTCCATCTGGGCCGGCACCAAGAACCCGGCAGCGGCCACCAAGTGGGTCGAGTACCTTGGCTCGTCGGCTTGCCAGGACGTCGTCGCCAACAAGGCTGTTGTGTTCCCGGCGATCAGCACGTCCTCGGACCTGGCCGCCAAGGCGTTCGCGGCCAAGGGTGTTGACGTCTCCGCTTTCACCCAGCAGGTCAAAGACGGGACCACTTTCCTCTTCCCCATCGCGGACAAGGCTGCCAAAGTTGACGGCATCATGAAGCCCGCAATGGATGCAGTACTGAGCGGCAAGAAGCCTGCCAGCTCCCTCTCCGACGCCAACAACCAGGTCAACAACCTCTTCAAGTAACACCAGTCCCGCCAAGCCAGTCCGGGCGCCGCCGCTTTCACTCCTTTGACGGCGGCGCCCGGACTCTCCACTCCCGCATCACGCGACACACGACTCTCTGAAAGTGAACCAGCCCATGGACCCGCTCCACCTCCGTTCCGCCGGCACAAGCCTGGTGGTCAGTTTCGATAACGGAGAGGCCGAGGTCATCCACTGGGGTGCCGATCTCGGCAGCACCCTCCCGGACCTTGCCATCCTGGGCGAACCCATTCCGCACTCCGCCGTCGACGCCAACGTACCGGCCGCACTCCTCCCGCAGGGCTCCTCCGCGTGGCTGGGCCGCCCGGGCCTGCGCGGCCAGCGAATCGCCGACGGCGTTCCGGGACTGGACTTTTCGCTCCGGCTTCGCGTGGTGGATGTGCAGGCTGACCCTAGCTCCGCCGTCGCCTCCGCAGCGATTGTCCAGAAGGACCCCGACGCCGGAATCACCGTGACGTCCACACTCACCCTTCACCCCGGCGGCCTTCTGGAGCTGCGCCACACCGCGGTCAACGACGGCACGTCCCCCTTCCAGCTCGACGAGCTCGCCACCGTCCTCCCGGTGGGGCCGGACGCCGTCGAACTCCTTGACCTCACCGGGCGCTGGTGCCGCGAACGGCACCCACAGCGCCGGCCCGTGCAGCAAGGGACGTGGGTGCGCACGGGTCGCCACGGCCGCACGGGGCACGATTCCTCGCTGCTTTTCGCGGCGGGCACCGCCGGATTCGGCAACCGCCACGGAAAGGTCTGGGCCACCCACTTGGCGTGGAGCGGCAACCACGAACAATTCGCCGACACCGTGGCCGATGGCCGCACGATGATCGGCGGCTCCGAGCTCCTGGGCCCGGCCGAAGTAGTCCTCCAGCCCGGCGAGGGCTACACCACACCCGCCCTGTTTGCCGCCTACTCGGACCGTGGCCTCGACGGCATCAGCGAAGCGTTCTACAGCTGGTTCCGCTCGCGCCCGCATCACGTCCTTCCCGCGGCTTCCACGGGACTCCCCGCCGGCAAGCCCCGCCCCGTGGTCCTCAACACCTGGGAGGCCGTGTACTTCGACCACAAGCTGGACACCCTGATCGAGCTCGCCGAGTCCGCTGCGGAGCTGGGCGTTGAGCGCTTCGTGCTCGACGACGGGTGGTTCCGCGGGCGCCGCGACGATCACGCAGGCCTGGGCGATTGGTACGTCGACGAAACCCTTTGGCCCGATGGCCTGACACCGCTCATCGAAGCCGTGAACTCCCATGGCATGGAATTCGGGCTCTGGGTGGAACCGGAAATGGTCAACCTGGATTCCGATGTCGCCCGGGCGCACCCCGACTGGATCGTGGGCCCCGCGGCACTCTCCCACAAGGACGGCGGCCGCCTCCCTCTGGAATGGCGGCACCAGCACATCATCGACCTCGTCAACCCGGCGGCCTGGCAGTACGTCTTCGAGCGGATCGACGCCCTGCTCGGGGAAAACAACATCAAGTACCTCAAATGGGACCAGAACCGGGACCTCGCCGAGCACGGCCATGCGGGCCGTGCGTCCGTACACGCGCAAACCCTCGCCGCGTACCGGCTCTTCGACGAGCTCCGCAAGGCCCACCCCGGCGTCGAAATCGAAAGCTGCTCCTCAGGCGGGGCCCGGGTGGATCTCGGCATCCTTGAGCGGACCGACCGGATCTGGGGATCGGACTGCAACGACGCCCTCGAGAGGCAGACCATCCAGCGCTGGACCGGCGTAGTGGTTCCGCCGGAACTGGTGGGCGGGCATATCGGCCCCACCACCTCGCACACCACGGCCCGCACGCACGATCTCTCCTTCCGCGCCATCACTGCGCTATTCGGGCATTTCGGCATGGAATGGGATGTCCGCCACGTCCAAGGCGCCGAACGCGAGGAGCTCAAGCGCTTCATCGGCCTGTACAAGGAGCACCGGGGGCTCATCCACAGCGGGCGGATGGTCCGCGCGGACGTTCCCGACGACTCACTGATGTTGCACGGTGTGGTGTCCGACGACGGCGCGTCCGCGCTGTTCGCCGTCGTCAGCACCCGGACGTCGTTCGCCGAACAACCCGGGCGTATCGCTGTTCCGGGCCTCGACCCCGAGCGCTCTTACAGGGTGCAAGCAATTTTCCCCGCGCCTGGCGATGCGGACTATGCCCGCACCTTCACCCAGGTGCAACCTCCGGCATGGCTGCCATCCGGAGCTGAGGCAAGCGGGCGCTTCCTTGCGGAGGTGGGACTCCCCGTGCCTGTCCTGAACCCTGAGCACGCGTTGCTGCTCAGCATTACTGCGGTGTAGCTGCCGTTTGGTGTTTCTTACGCTGTTCGGTGTTTCTTACGCTGTTCGGTGTTTCTTACGCTGCCGCGGCGCAGCCGGGCAGCGTAAGAAACGCCGGACAGGCTCGGCGCACCGATAGATTGGGAGTCATGACTGAAGCTCCCACCGCCACCGAAGCCGGTCGCGGCACCATCCTCGTCCTCAACGGCCCCAACCTGAACCTGCTGGGCACGCGTGAGCCGGAAAAGTACGGCACGTCCACCTTGGCCGACGTCGAACAGCTCGCCATGGCCGCCGCCGAGGCCAACGGCTTCACGGTGGACTGTGTCCAGTCCAACCACGAGGGCGACCTCCTGGACGCCATCCATGGCGCCCGCGGGACCGCCGTCGGGATCGTCATCAACGCTGGTGCTTACACGCACACGTCGGTGGCACTGCGGGACGCGCTCGCGGCAGTGCAGCTTCCCGCCGTCGAAGTCCACATCACCAATGTGCACCAGCGCGAAGAATTCCGGCACCACTCCTACTTGTCCCCGGTGTGCTCCGCGGTGATCGTCGGCGCAGGAGTCCAGGGCTACAAGCTGGCCATCGACTACCTCGCCACCGCGGTCTAGACCCTCGGACTAAGCATGTCCCTTGGTGGGCGGCCTACTTCTTGGTGCACTGGCCCGACGAGACGGCGTCGCTGAGCGATGGTGCTTGCTGTGCCACCGGAGAGAGCTCGTCCATGGTGAGGGCGTAGCCCACCGCCACATCCGAAGTGGTCTTGGCGAAGACAACGCCGGCAACCTGTCCCTGGGTGGTCAGCAGCGGACCGCCCGAGTTGCCCGGTTGCACGTCTCCCGCCAACTTGTAGACCTGCTCCGGGGACGGGTTGTTGCCGTAAATGTCCGGGACCAGCAGGGTCGAGATGCCCTCCACCGCGGCCGGCTTGGACTGGAACGGACCACCATGCGGGTAGCCGGCGAAAGCCGCGGGCGAACCGGCCGGAAGATCCGGGCTCAACTGCAGCGGCGCCGTCGGGAGGCCGTCGACGGCGATGACGGCCAGGTCGCGCTGGCTGTCGAAGTAGACCACGCGACCAGGCAACGCACCGCCGTCGGGGATTTCCACTACAGGTTGCGACACTCCGGCCACCACGTGGGCGTTGGTCACCACGCGGCCAGGGGAGACAACAAAGCCGGAGCCTGTCTGGTTCTGGCCGCACTGGTAGGCCGTCCCGGCAATCTTCAGCACGGAGTGGGCCGCATTGTTGAGTGCGGGAGTGTCGGTGCTCGTGTTCGGAACGGGCACCGGAGTAACGGGGCCGATGCCCTCGATGAGCTGCGGAATGCCGTTGCCCATGACTTTGGAACGCAGTTGCGCCACGCTGGCCTTGACTGGTGTGGGCGTCATGGTGTCGATGAAGCGGATCACCTTGGAATCGGCCAGCTGCTGCGAAACGAAGGGCACGCCCAAGGAACCGATGCTGAAAGCCAACATGGACATCACGAGTGCGGCAACAACCAAACTGACGAAACCACCCAGCACGCGGTCAAGTGCGTGCAAAGGCTGGATGCGCAAGGCTTTGCGGACCCTTTGGCCAATCCAGGTACCCAGACCGTGCCCCAAGACAATGAGGACCACGGCCGAGCCGATAATGGCAGTCAGCCTCCAGCCGCTGTCCTTCACCCACTCGCCGACGAGCGGGACCGCGATAAAGGCCGCGGCTGCTCCTACGGCGAAGCCCGCGATTCCTCCAAGCGTCACGAAGAAGCCGTTGCGCAGTCCGTAGATCAGGTAGGAAAGAAGCGTCAAAATCAACGCCAGGTCCAATATGGTCAAGCCGAACACCAAAGCTCCTCACAGCCGGGTAAGCCCCAATTGTAGTTGCACAGACTGACAGCTTCCCTTCGGAAGCAGGCCGTCGTCCAGATCGCGAAGCCCCTGCCGAGCAGGGCATTCCCGGCCGTTTGAGGCGCGGTTTTGGGCCTCTTCCGCGTGATTTAGGGCGTTTCGGCTGCCAAGTACGTCACAGACGCGACAAAATTCTGAAACAATGGCTGAAGCGCCCCAGCCGAACTTTTACTCAGGAGATTTCATGGATATCGAGGTATTGCGCCGCGCACCCCTCTTCGCCACCCTTGACGACGACGCTTTCCGTCTGCTGACGGACGAACTCACAGAGGTGGACCTTTCACGCGGAGCGTCTGTTTTCCGTGAGGGCGATCAGGGTGACCAGCTCTACTTCATCGTGTCCGGCAAGGTTAAGCTCGGCCGCACCTCTCCGGACGGCCGCGAATCCCTGCTGGCCATCCTCGGCCCGGGCGAGCTCTTCGGCGAAATGGCCTTGTTCGATCCCAGCCCGCGCACCGCGACGGCCACGGCCGTTTCCGAAACGCGTCTGGCAGGCCTGAAGAACGAAAGCCTCAACGCCCTGCTGCGCACCCGCCCCGAGGTGTCCGCACAATTGCTCCAGGCACTCGCCCGCCGCTTGCGCCGCACCAACGATTCCCTGTCCGACCTCGTGTTCTCGGACGTCCCGGGTCGTGTCGCCAAGGCCCTGCTGGACCTCGCGGACCGCTTCGGCCGGCCCGCGACCGACGGCGTCCTGGTGGCCCACGAACTCACGCAGGAGGAACTGGCCCAGCTGGTCGGAGCTTCCCGCGAGACGGTCAACAAGGCCCTCGCCGAGTTCGTCCAGCGCGGCTGGCTCCGCCTGGAAGCCCGCGCAGTGGTCATCCTGGACATGCAGCGCCTCCGCCAGCGCTCCCGTTAATTCCTGCGACACAGAAAATGCCTGGTGACCCCGGAATTCCGGAGTCGCCAGGCATTTTTCGTGTCACCAGCGGATTTGGGTGTCGTCAGCGTTCCCGCTGCGGCTCCCCTGAAACCGTCCGGGCCGCTTCGACTTCGAGCATGAGCGCGCCATCCTCTTGAACGAGCCGCGGCTGGTACATGTGCGGCTTCCGCTTGTAGCTGAGGTACGCAATGCAACCCTGGGCAGCGGCCATCTTCTCAAGGATGATCTCCGAGCCCGGCACCAGCAATTGGCCCAGCGGCAAGCCAACGGTGTTTTCCTGGCCGATTTCATCCCCAAGCGCAGTGGTCTCGCGCTCGGCCATGAGTTTCGAAACGCACACCCAACGCCCCCAGACACCCTTGCTGGCCAGCAGCGATGGCTGCTGGTTCACGGGAAGAGTGGCGGCGAAGTAGCGGGTATTGAAGCGCCTGTGCGCGAAGTCCGGGCTGAGCCAGTTGACCAGCGGCTTGAGCAAGTCCGTCCGCAGCGACAGGCCGCGCTTGGCCAGGACGTCCGTGAACGACTTGTCCTGGGCCGCCACGGCCTCGCGGGCCTTCATCCACTCGGGAGTGGACGTCGCCTCCACTGTGGAGGACAAGTCGGGGCCGGCCAGCAGCACGCCGGTCTCCTCGAACAGTTCGCGGATGGCGCCCACCACGTGGCGGCGGGCAAGTCCGACGTCGGCGGTCCCCAGCGTCTCTGCCCAATGCTGAGGCGAGGGGCCGAGCCAGCCGAGGGCGTCGTCGTCGCTCGGTTCCAGCGAGCCGCCGGGAAACGCGACAACGCCCAAAGGCGAGGAACCGGGACGGTAACCCATCCACGTTTCCAGGCCGGTCGGCGAATCGCGGAGCAGGACAACAGATGATGCAAAACGCGCGGCGCGGGGGGCCCGTTCGCCGAGCTCAAGCCAATTCCGTGCAGCCCCTTCAAGTTCAGGGGGTAACGCAAACAAGCGTCGGGCTAGTTGTGGCAATTGAGTGAACCGGTTCCTTAGCTGAATTCAGCGATCAACTCGACCTCGACGGGAGAGTCGAGCGGAAGGACTGCAACGCCGACGGCGGAACGCGCGTGCTGCCCTTTGTCGCCGAAGACACGCCCGAGGAGCTCGGATGCACCATTGATGACACCGGGCTGGCCGGTGAAGGAGGTATCGGAGGCCACGAAGCCGACGACCTTCACGATGCGCGTGATGCGGTCGAGGTCCCCGATGACACTCTTGACGGCGGCCAAGGCGTTGACGGCGCAGACAGCTGCATACCTCTGCGCGTCTTCCGGAGACACCGTGGGCTCGTCCGAAAGGCCCTCTTCACCGCTGGAGACTTTGCCCGTAGCTTCGAGTTTGCCGTTAATGAAGGGCAGCTGTCCGGAGGTGTAGACGTGGTTGCCGGAGACGATGGCCGGAACATAGGCGGCCACCGGAGCTGCGACGGCCGGAAGGGTCAGTCCCAGTTCTGCAAGGCGCTGCTCGACGGCGGATGCCGGAGCCGTGGAATCCGCGCCAACTGTGGCTTCTGCGGGGGTTGTCATTGTTACTGCTTCTCCCTCTTCAAGTATGCAACAAGTCCGTTTCCGTCGGGTCCGGGAACAACCTGGACGAGCTCCCAGCCGTCCTCTCCCCACTGGTCCAGAATCTGTTTTGTAGCGTGAATGATGAGCGGAATCGTCGCGTACTCCCATTTGGTCATGAAAGAAAGACTAGCCCTTGCCGGTAAAGTGGTGAACATGGTGACTCGTAGGAACCCTCTATTCGACACTGCCACCACTCTTGGAAAGATCCTCGGATTCCTCGGTGTGAGCGCTATTTGTGGTGTCCTGGTGGCGGGCTTGCTCGTTCCCGCGGCCGCCGTTTCGGGCAGTGCGGCGAGTGGGTCCATTCAGTTCTTCGACACGCTGCCGGCGGAGCTTCAGGTGAACCCGCCCAGCCAGGCGACCACCATCCTGGCCGCGGACGGCAGCCAGATCGCCTCGATCTACTCCGAGAACCGCACGCGGGTCTCGCTCGACCAGATGAGCCCTTTCATCAAGGATGCGATCGTCTCGGTTGAGGACAGCCGCTTCTATGAGCACGGCGGCATTGACGCCACCGGCATCATGCGCGCCATCGTGAGCACGGCGCGCGGGCAAAAACAGGGCGCTTCCACCATCACCCAGCAGTACGTGAACAACGTCATTAATGAGTCGCTCGTGTCCCAGAACAAGGGTGCCGACGTCAAGCTCAATGGCGTGAACAAAGGCGTGGGCGACAAACTTCGCGAAATGAAGCTGTCCATCGCTTTGGAGAAGAAGTTCTCCAAGCAGCAGATCCTCGAGGGTTACCTCAACATCGTCTTCTTCAACAAGGACGCCTACGGCATCGAGGCCGCCTCAAGGCTCTTCTTCAGCACCAGCGCCAAGGACCTTACCTTGCCGCAAGCCGCCTTGCTGGCCGGCGTCGTCAACAGCCCGTCCTACTACGACCCGGTGACGAACCCGGACCACGCGAAGCAGCGTCGCGACCTGGTGCTCGGCCTCATGCTGGACCAGGGAAAGATCAAGAAGGCCGACTACGACGCCGCCATCGCGACGCCGGTGACCACCAAGGTGACGCAACCTCGCCAAGGCTGCCCCTACTCCGCCACTGCCGCGTACTTCTGCGACTACGTGCTGCACCTGCTCTACAACAACCCGGCCTACGGCGCGACGATCGACGATCGCGTCAACCGCGTCTCGCGGGGTGGCCTGACCATCCAAACCACACTGGACCCGAAGGCGCAGGCCGTGGCCCAGGCCCAGGTAGATGCTTCCGCCGGCGCTAACCCGGACAAATGGGGCGCTTCCTTGGTGTCGGTCCAGCCGGGCACCGGCAAGATCATCTCGATGGCCCAAAATACCGTCTGGCTGCCGGCCGACGGGAAGTTCCAGGCCGAGCAGAACTTCAACGTAGACAAACTGGATGCCAACGGCAATGACCTCAACGGACTGGGCGGATTCCAGCCCGGTTCCACTATGAAGCCCTTCACTTTTGCCGAATGGTTGAACGAGGGCAAGTCGATGAATACGGTGCTGGATGGCACCGTCCGGCGGTATCCCCAGAATTTCCCGTGGAAGAACACGTGCCCGACTCCGACGGTCGGCTGGTATGACAGCACCAATGGCACCCATGACCTCCAGAACGCCGAGGGTGGATATTACAAGCCCATGACAGTGGTGGATGGTTTGGCCAACTCCATCAACACCATGACATTTGCCACGGCTGCAAGGGTTGACCTGTGTGGCATCCAGAAGATCGTCGATGCTGTTGGCATCCACGGCGGCCTGCCGGACGCCAGCAATCCCAACCCGAAGGTTCCCATGACAACGTTGGGCAACCTGATTGGTTCCACCCAGACCGCGCCACTGACCATGGCCAGCGCCTTCGCCACCTTTGCCAACAATGGCACGTACTGCGAGCCGATCGCCATCACCTCGGTAACCGACCAGACGGGCGCCAAGCTGCCGGCCCAGTCCACGAGCTGCAGGAGCGCGGTCACCCCCGAGGTCGCTCATGGTGTTGCCTACGCCATGCAAGAGGTTCTGAATAAGGGCTCCGGCTCGCTGATCCAGCCTCGAATCTCCACCAAGACCAACTTCCCCATCGCGGGCAAGACCGGAACCAACGACTCCAATGGTTCCACCTGGGTTGCCGGCTACACTTCCGGCCTCGCAACGGCCACGTGGTTCGGCGATCCGTTGGGCAGCCAGAACCGAGCGGGTCAGAACGTCACCATCAATGGCAAGTTCTACCAGGGCATTGACGGTTACATGATCGCTGGTCCGCAGTTCGCCAACTACATGCTCCAGGTCGCTCCCACTTATGGAACCAACCCGTTCCCGGCTCCGCCGTCGAACCTGCTCGACCCGCCCGGGTTCAAGCCTTCGACGCCTAGCACCACCACTCCGGGCAACACTTCTCCGAGCACCCAGCCGAGCAGCAACGGGAACGGCAATGGAAATGGCAACGGAAACAAGAATGGCTAGCGGCTCCAAGCCCGTCATTGAATCGCTGGCAAGCCGCGTCCGAAGCATCGGACGCGGCTTTGCCGTCGCTGCGGGTGCGGGCGCAACCGCTGGCGTGGCAGGCTTCGCTTACGGCCTCTGGGAAAAGAACCAGTTCGTACTCCGCGAGGAGACCGTGCCCATCCTCCCTGAAGGCTCGGCTCCCGTCCGGGTGCTGCACATAAGCGACATCCATTTCGTGCCAAGCCAACGCAAGAAGGCCGAATGGCTGCGTTCTCTCGCCACGCTTGAGCCGGACCTTGTGGTGAACACGGGCGACAATCTCAGCCACCCCCACGCCGTTGTTCCGCTGTTGGATGCGTTGCGGCCACTCTTGAAGTTCCCCGGCGTCTTCGTTCCAGGCTCCAACGACTACTACGCCCCGCGGTTCAAGAACCCAGCTACGTATTTCCTCGGTCCGTCCCGCGTCAAGGACAATCCGGTCGAGCTCGATTGGCCGCGCCTGCGCTCAGGATTCGGGATGTCGGGCTGGATCGACCTCACCAACAGGCACCAGTCCTTGCCCATCAACGGAATCCGCTTCGATTTCTCCGGAGTGGATGACCCCCATCTGAATCGGGAGCGCTACACCGGCTGGCCACGCGGCACCGTGGGACAGGACTCCCGACCGCACCTGCGCGTTGCCGTCATCCATGCCCCCTACCAACGGGTCCTGGACCACTTCACGAACGACTCCGCGGACCTCATCCTCGCCGGACACACCCACGGCGGCCAGATCTGCATCCCCGGCTACGGCGCCCTGGTTGCCAATTGCGATCTCCCCACGTGGCGCGCCAAAGGCCTGCATGACTGGGAGAACAACGGACGCGCGACGCCGGTCAACGTCTCGGGCGGCATCGGCACCTCGCGCTTCGCCCCGGTCCGGATCGCGTGCAAGCCGGAAGCAGTGCTGCTGACGCTGACGCCCCGTCAATAACCAGCGCCACCAGTTCCGAATACCTCGTATCACGCAACGCAATGGTGCTGTGAATCCTGTTACGCGATGGCATAGGGTAGTTGCTATAGGAAACTACCTCCGTGCGTCGTACGAAAACCCAGGAACGCCGGGACAAAGCTGTTGAGAAGCGGGCATGGCCAAACAGACTTCATTCTTTACCTCCGTCAAACGTCTCTATCCGCACGTTAAACCGATCCTCCCCCGGCTTTTCATGGGGTTGGTCAGCGCGTTGCTGGCCAGCATCATGGCGCTTGCCATCCCCCAGGTGCTGCGGGTCCTGATCAACGGCTCCCTCCACCCTGGTGGTCCTACCGACGCTGTCTGGATTTCCGCCGTCGTGGTTCTGGCACTCGGCATCGCCGAAGCCGGTCTTGTGGAGGTGCGGCGCCAGTTCGTCATCAATCCCGCCACCACGGTGGAATCGAGGATGCGGGTTTCCCTCTACGGGCACCTGCAGGACCTCACCGTTTCCTTCCACGACCGTTGGGGGTCAGGGCAACTCCTGTCCCGGGCGATGACGGACTTGAACTTCCTGCGGCGTTGGATGGCGTTCGGCGCGATCATGCTGGTGGTGACCACTTTGACCGTGGTGATCGGCGTCGCGGTGATGTTCGCGATGAGCTGGCAGCTGGCTTTGATCTTCCTGGCCGCCGCGGTGCCCATCATGGTCTATTCCTTCCGCTTCCGCCGCCGCTTCAGCCTGGTGACCCGGCTCAGCCAGGACCAGGCCGGCGACCTCGCCACCACGGTCGAAGAGTCCGTTCACGGCATCCGAGTGCTCAAGGCGTTCGGCCGCAGCCGCGAAGCACTGGAGAACTTCAATGAACAGGCCGAGGAGCTGAGGCAGACCGAGATCGCCAAGGCCAAGCACCAAGCCACCTTCACGCTGGTGGTGACACTGCTGCCCGAGCTGGCGCTCGGCGTCGGGCTGGTGGCGGGCGTCCTGCTCGTCTCCATGGGCCAACTCAGCATCGGTTCCTTGGTTGCCTTCTTCGGCACCGCAGCGGTGGTCGCGGCACCGGTGGAATTCTCGGGGACCCTCCTGGCCATGGCATTGACCGCCAAGACCGCCCTCGATCGCCACTTCGAGGTCATGGACACGCCCAACACCATCACCAGTCCGGCGAACCCCAGGACACCCAAGGAACTGCGCGGGGCCTTGAGCTTCAAGGCCGCCGGTTTCGGTTTCGACGACGGCGCCCGGCTCCTGCACGACGTGAACCTGGACATCAGGCCCGGCGAAACCATGGCGCTCGTGGGCATTACCGGTAGCGGAAAGAGCGCCTTGCTCCAGCTGGTTCCTAGGCTCTATGACGTGAGCGAAGGATCCGTGACCATCGACGGCGTGGATGTCCGAGACTTCAGCGTCGAGCAGCTGAGGACCGTGGTGGCGGTCGCCTTCGAGGACACCACCCTGTTCTCCAGCTCGGTCCGGGACAACGTGCTGCTCGGCGCGCCCGACGCTTCCGAGGAAGCCCTTGAGGAAGCGCTCGACGTCGCGCAGGCGCACTTCGCGTATTCGCTGCCCGACGGCGTCGGGACCCTTATCGGCGAGGAAGGCCTGAGCCTTTCCGGTGGCCAGCGGCAGCGGATCGCGCTCGCCCGGGCCATCGCGGCGAAGCCCAAGGTCCTCGTGCTGGATGATCCCCTGTCGGCCCTGGACGTGAACACGGAGGAACTCGTCGAAGCCAGGCTCCGCGAAGTCCTCCGGGACACCACCACGCTCATCGTCGCGCACAGGCCCTCCACCGTTGCCCTCGCCGACCGCGTGGCGCTGCTCGAAAAC
Organism: Arthrobacter sp. efr-133-TYG-120; assembly: GCF_030209785.1. NCBI lineage: Bacteria > Bacillati > Actinomycetota > Actinomycetes > Micrococcales > Micrococcaceae > Arthrobacter > Arthrobacter sp. efr-133-TYG-120. Next base: position 25,251 of record NZ_JARVRI010000021.1, on the reverse strand, counting down.
GGAAGCATCACCGCCGTCGGGACCCATACGGAACTGTTGGCCAACAACGCCCACTACCGCTACGTGATCGCGAGCCTCGACTCCGGGCCGAAGGACCTCGACCTCGAACTCGACGAACTAGAACACGAGCTGGATTCGGAACAGCACATGGACCAAGCCGGGGAGGGCCGCCGATGAGCACGTTCGGAACCGCCAATGAAGACAACGCCCACCTGAGCCGCAGCGACAGCAAAGCAGTACGACGGCGGTCGGTCGCCTTGCTGGGATCGCTTATCCGCCCGGTGCGGTTGCGGTTCTGGCTGACGCTGGCCATGGTGGTGCTCTCGCAGGCCACCCGGGTGGCCGGGCCGGCGATCATCGCTTTCGGCATCGACCACGCACTGCCCTCGCTGCTCGCCGGAAACAACATGCCCGTGGTCCTGGCCGGCGTCCTGTACCTGACAGCGGCCGTCGCAACGGCGATTTTGACCGCCCTCTACGTCACTTCCACGGCGAAACTGAGCCAGTCAATGCTCCTCGACCTGCGGCTGAGGGTCTTCCGGCACACCCAACGGCTCAGCCTGGAGTTCCACGAGAAGTACACCTCGGGCCGGATCATCGCGCGCCAGACCTCGGACCTGGAGGCGTTGCGTGAACTGCTCGATTCGGGCGTCAGCTCGCTGGCTTCCGGGATCCTGTTCATGCTTTTCACGGCATTTACGGTGTTTGCCCTCGACTGGCGCAGCGGGCTACTCATGCTCGCCACGGGCGTGCCTGCGTACTTCCTGGCCCGCTGGTACCAGAAACACTCGCAGATCGCCTTCCGCGAATCGCGGGTGGTGTCCGCCAGGCTGATTGTGCATTTCGTGGAGACCATGACCGGCATCCGGGCCATCAAGGCATTCCGCAAGGAGCCGGAGAACGCCCAGCGCTATGCCGAACTCTCCGAGGACTACCGCAAAGTCACGGTCCGCTCCATCAACCTCAACGGTGTCTTCCAACCGGGCCTGGTCCTCATCGGCAACGTGTGCGTCGCGGTGGTCCTGCTGTTCGGCGGCTTCCGGGTACTCTCGGGAGAGCTGGCGGTAGGCGTGCTCCTGGCACTGATCCTTTCAACGAAGCGCTTCTTCCAGCCCGTGGACCAGATGGCCATGTTCTACAACTCCTTCCAGAGCGCCCAGGCCGCGCTCGAGAAGGTGTCCGGCCTGCTCGAAGAAGTTCCTACTGTCCGGCCACCCAAGAACCCCGTGCCATTGCCCCATGCGCGCGGCGAAATCGACTTCCGTGGAGTGGAGTTCGGCTACGGCAACGGCAAGGTAGTGGTCCCCAAGCTGGACCTTCACATTCCCGCCGGACAGACCATAGCCCTCGTTGGACAGACCGGCGCCGGCAAATCGACCTTTGCCAAGCTGATCGCCCGCTTCTACGACGTCACCGAAGGATCCTTGACCCTCGACGGCGTCGACCTCCGGGAGCTTTCGACGGCGGACCTGCGGCGCGCCGTCGTGATGGTCACCCAGGAAGCCTTCCTCTTTAGCGGCTCCGTGGCGGACAACATCGCCCTGGGGCGGCCCGAGGCTACGCGCGAGGAGATCGAAACCGCGGCGAAGGCCGTTGGCGCGCACGACTTCATCTCCGCGTTGCCTGACGGTTACGGCACCGACGTCAACAAGCGTGGCGGCCGGGTCTCCGCCGGGCAACGGCAGCTGATCGGCTTTGCCCGGGCCTTCATTGCGGCCCCGGCAGTACTGATCCTGGACGAGGCGACATCTTCGCTTGATATCCCCTCGGAACGACTGGTGCAGGCCGGCCTGAGCAGCCTGTTGTCCGGTGCGGACTCCGAACGGACCGCGATCATCATCGCCCACCGGCTCTCTACTGTTGAGACAGCGGACCGGGTGCTGGTGGTGCACGAGGGACGCATCGTCGAAGACGGCACGCCGGCCGCGCTCATCGGCGGAGGAGGGCGTTTCGCCCGCTTGCACGGCGCCTGGAAGGACTCGCTGGTCTGAGCCAGTGGTTCCGCAGGCGGGCGTCCTTCGATTTCGCATCCGGGGAGGGATCGGCTATTCTTGAACAGTTGCTTTCGCAGCGGATCGGGATGTAGCGCAGCTTGGTAGCGCGCTTCGTTCGGGACGAAGAGGTCGCAGGTTCAAATCCTGTCATCCCGACCAATTGGTAGAAGACCTTCCACTCGGAAGGTCTTCTACTTTATTTAACGAGCTTTTCGGCAGCCAGGGAAAAGGGTTATAGGACAAAACGTGTGTAAATCCCGCGCGTGTCACGTGCGTCCTGCCCAACCTTTGCGGGCCCAGAGGCCTTCCTCTGCGGTGGCTGTGTTGCCGTATTCCTCGGGTCCGTGTGGCTGCTCGACGGCGGTTTGGGCCGCCGGGCGTGTGGGTGTGTATTGCTCGGGGCGGATGAGCTGGGCGGGCTGGTCCGGAGTTTCGCTGTGGAGATAGAGGTACCACTCGATGGCCCGCTTCTGGTGCTCTTCGCTCATCCCGCGGTGGGCCCGCAGAATCAGGCGCAGCTGCGCGTTCGTGCCGCCTTCGATCCGGTTTGTCGTGGCCGCGATATCGAGTCCTGTGAACTCGGTACGCAGGTAGGTGAACAGGCTCCCTGCTTGGCTGAGCCGCTCCAGGAGGCGATAGGCCTTCCGGAGCCGGTCATGGGTAAACCACCAGGCCTGATTCGCCCGCACCCACGCCGGTGCCGGGGAGGCTGCGGTGCGGTAAGTCCGGGCCCGGACCAGTTGCCCGTGGTTCTGGTACCAGTCATTGAGGTGGCCGAGCCACGCCGCGGCCTGCGCGGGTGTGCTGATCCGTGTCAGGGCCCGGCCAAGGCGCAGGAGAGCTTTGCCGGCCTCGGTCCTGGGCCTGCTGGTCAGGTAGGTGCGCACGTTGCGCTGGACATGGACCAGGCAGCGCTGAATGGCGGTATCCGACCAGCAGTCAGAGAGCGCGGCGGCGATCCCGGAACCACCGTCGGTGATCACCACCCGCGGAGCCGGAAAACGTCCAAGCAACGCCGCCCACGCGGCCTTCTTCTCGGTGTCGCACCACTGCCAGCCGATCACATGCTCACCGGCGATCGCGATCAGGCAGCACCACGAGCCGACGTAGATCCCGTCGATCTGGACCTGGTCATGGATCTCGCCCGTGGCCGGAATCGCGGGGGCAATATTCCAGCACCACGCCGTGCGGCGCCGGAAGGACCGGGCCGTACCGAACGAGTCAACCAGCGCTTGGCCGCCGGTACCCAGCAGCCAGCCCAGAAACGCACCCAGCTCCGCACGCCGGCTCACATCCGGGCGTTCACCCGAGCGGCTCGCCCCGCATTCCAGGCACCGGTAGCGCTGCTTACCCGCGGCCGTTTTCCCGTTCCGTACCAGCGCCTGACCGCAGACCAGACATTCCAGAGATATGCAAGCACCCCAGCCACCCTAAGCTTCCAAAGCTTAGCTACCCCGAAATTCGCCCGCCAACACTGGGAAGCAGGCACAATCCATACACACGTTTTGTCCTATAACCCAGGGAAAACCCGGAAACATTCCCCTGACCGGTTTTCTCGCTCGCCCCTGAGGTTTAGAGACAAGTGTTGTTAACAACCCGACACAAAGACTCGGGGCATATCACGGTCCACGCGGATCTTCGAGCAAAAGAAATCCCCGGTGTGTCGATTTCAGACTACCGGGGACTTCTTCACTTCATTTGAATTATCCAGCGGCCACCGGGATCCCGGGTGCCGCCGTCGAGCCTCAGCTACACAGGATCGGGCCAGTTACCGATTGCCTGCGACACCCTCATCGGATCGGGCCAGTTACCAATAGCCTGCGAGACCACACCCATCGGATCGGGCCAGTTGCCGATAGCCTGCGACACCCTCATCGGATCAGGCCAGTTACCAATGCTGAGCACCGTGCTGACGGTGTCTGCCACAGGGGCTGCGGAAACGACGGCTGGCGCCGCGGCGGAGAATGCAAGAGCGCCGGCCAAGGCCACTGCTGCAGCAATCTTCTTCAACATAATTTTTCCTCAATGCGAGTCGGATTCGTTACGGAAATTTCGCGGTCCCTGTTGACATTCATTGTAAAATGTTTTCCACAGCGACTGTCAAGCTTTAGGCGTAAAGACAGCGCAAAGACAAGCCTCTAGGAGGAACCTGTGGGGAACGGATTCGGAGAAAAGCTCCGTGCCGAACGGCTCGAACGTGGGCTGACCCAGGCTGAATTGGGCAGGGATCTTTACTCACCCAGCTACATTTCACTTCTTGAAACCGGCCGGCGGGAGCCCACGGCCGAAGTCATTGAAGAACTCGCCCGCCGTCTGGAGCTGGCACCGAAAGCCTTGGAAGCCTGGAGCCAACCCGTATCCGTCAGTGACGCCGAATACGTGCTCGCAGGGCTGTACGCCAGGCAAGCGTGGGACCTCAGGGACTACCCGCTTGCCGCAAGCCACGCATCAACCGCCGCCCAGATCGCGCTCGAGGCAAAGAACACCAGCGCCTGGTGGAACATGACCTACATGCAGGCCGAATGCCTCATGAAGCAGGGCCAGTTGAAGGAGTGCCAGCAGATCATCCAGCATCTCCTGGAGCATCCCATGGCTACCGAATCTGCGGGCCTGGGCGTCCGCGCCCGCCAGATGCTTGCCGCCGTCTGCCACGGACAAGGGCAGCTGTCCACCGCCGTCGAGCACGCCAAGGAAGCCGTGAGGCTTTCCGAGCAGCTGCCCAAAGGCTCAACCCTGATCATCGGGGCGCACCGCGCCCTGATCGGCGCATTGGCCGAGAGTGGCAGGTTGGACGAGGCCTGGACGTATTGCCAGGCCATGAACAACCAGATGGACGATCATTCGATGTCGCAGCTCGCAGGCGAAGTGGCCTGGGTGGTGGGAAACGTGGCTTTCATGCGCCACGACTACGTTGAAGGCATCAAGCATCACGAGCGCGCCGCCAAGCTGCTCTCCCCCGCCAACGACATTGAGCTGTGGGCCCGTTTCAACAAGGCGTCGGCGGCTGTCCGGCTCTCCTCGGGAATCGTGGAGCCGGAGACGCTCTCGGCCATCGAACGCGCTGAACTCGCCCTGTCGATTGTGGGCGGAAACAAGACGGACCAGTTGGAAGTTGCCTTTATCCGCGCCCGCTGGCTCTACCTGACGGGCGACATCCCGGCAGCCATCACCAAGTTGCGCGAAATCCACGCGGACCGCGATGTCCTCGCCCGGCACACCGCAGGCGAAGTGGCGTTCCTCCTCGGCAAGGCCCTCAAGGCAGCCGGTGAAAACACGGACGCGCTGGTCCATCTCGAAGAGGCCCAACGCGATTTCACCGCCGCGGGTGCAGCCGACCGCGTCCAGCAGGCCATGGACTCCGTACTCGAGATCCGGCTGGCGGAACGCCGGGCGGCGTCGGGCCATGCCGGCGGCGCGCAGTCTTCCCGCGCAAGCTAGCGAACCCAACTAACTAACAGGTGTTGTCGTTTAGACGCGTCTAAACGACAACACCTGCGGGGGCCCACGCCGCCAGGGTTCCCTGGCCGTGGGGCCACACCGGCGAGGGCCCCGGCCTGAGCTTGCGAAGGCTGGGAGCCGGTGGGGACTTGCGAGGCGAGGGTGGCGGTGGGGATCAGACGAAAGTCCGGCCGGTCAGCTTCTCGTAGGCCTCCACATAGCGGGCACGAGTCTTCTCGACGACGTCGGCCGGCAGCGCGGGCGGCGGGGTGTCACTCGAGCGGTCCCAGCCCGATTCCGCAGAGGTCAGCCAGTCACGCACAAACTGCTTGTCGAACGATGGCTGAGCCTTGCCCGGCGCGTACGTCGCAGCGTCCCAGAAGCGTGAGGAATCCGGAGTCAGGACCTCATCGCCCAGGGTGATGACACCCGTATTGACGTCGATGCCGAACTCAACCTTCGTGTCGGCCAGGATGATGCCGCGGCCCCGGGCGATCTCTTCCGCACAGGTGTAGATCTTCAACGTGAGTTCGCTCAGGCGTGCGGCGATATCGTCGCCCACCATCGCGACGACGTCGTCGTATGTGATGTTCTCGTCGTGTTCGCCGACTTCAGCCTTGGCAGAAGGCGTGAAGATCGCGTGCCCCAGGCGCGAGCCGTCAACCAGGCCTGCGGGCAAGGGGATGTCGCAGACGGTGCCCGATTGGCGGTACTCGGCCAGGCCGGAACCCGTGAGATACCCGCGGGCGATGCATTCCACGGGGAACATCTCCAGCCGCTTGCAGATCATCGCGCGGCCCTCAACTTCCGCGGGCACACCCTCGGCGGCTGTGGACGCAAGGACGTGGTGCTCCACCCCAAGCTGCTCGAACCACCACAAACTCAGCTGCGTGAGGACCCGGCCTTTGTCCGGGATCTCGCTGCTCAAGACGTGGTCGTAGGCGCTGATGCGGTCGCTGGCCACAACCAGGACGCGCTCCTGGCCCGACTCGGCCCCGCTGGAATCATCCGCAGGAACGTAGAGGTCGCGGACCTTGCCCGAATAGAAATGCTTCCACCCCGGCAGGTCGAGGGTTTCGGTCTGCAGGCCGTTTGCGTTGCTTTCGGGCATGGTTCAGGCCTTCACATTCGGGATGGAGCCGGTGGCCGGGGAGACCACGTGGATCTCGCCACGGGCTGCCTTGCCGGCGATATCGGTTCGGAACTGTCCGCCGTCGAGCTGGACCAGCTCCACGCCGTCGTAAGCCCGCTCGCGCGCCTCCACGAGGTCCGTTCCCAGCGCGACAACAGCCAGTACGCGGCCGCCAGCGGAGACAACCCGGCCTTCTTCGTCCAGTTTGGTACCGGCGTGGATGACGTGGACGCCTTCCAGCGCGTCCACCTTGTTCAAGCCGCGGATCCGGTCTCCCGTGCGGGGGGTGTCCGGGTAGTTTTCGGCGGCGACGACGACGGCGACGGCCGACTCCTTCGACCAGCGCAGCTCTTCGGCCTGGTCCAGTTCGCCCTTGGCGGCTGCCAACAGGAGTGCGCCGAGCGGGGTCTTGAGCCGGGCCAGGACCGCTTGCGTTTCAGGATCGCCGAAGCGGACGTTGAATTCGATGACGCGCGTCCCGCGGGAAGTCAGTGCCAGGCCGCAGTAAAGGACGCCGACGAACGGAGTACCGCGGCTGGCCATCTCGTCCACGGTGGGCTGCGCAACGCGGTCGATGACTTCCTGGACCAGGCCAACAGGTGCCCAGTCGAGGGGGGTGTAGGCGCCCATGCCGCCGGTGTTGGGCCCTTCGTCATTATCGAAAATCCGCTTGAAGTCCTGTGCCGGGGACAGCGGCACGGTGGTGCGGCCGTCGCAGAGCACGAACAGGGAGACTTCGGGTCCGTCCAGGAACTCCTCGATCACCACGGTTCCGCCAGCGTCGAAACAAGCCTGCGCGTGGGCGAGAGCTTCCTCGCGGTCATTGGTGACCACGACGCCCTTGCCGGCGGCCAGTCCGTCATCCTTGACCACATGCGGAGCGCCGAAAGTGTCCAGTGCGTCAGCAGCCTCTGCGGCGTTTGTTGCCACGCGGGCCATGGCGGTGGGTACGCCGGCCTCGGCCATGACTTCCTTGGCGAACGCTTTGGAGGCTTCGAGCTGCGCCGCGGCCTTGCTGGGGCCGAAGACCGGAATGCCGGTTTCGCGGACGGCGTCGGATACGCCCGCCGCGAGTGGGGCTTCGGGGCCGACCACAACCAGGTCAACCGCAAGCTTTGTCGCAAGCGCTGCGACGGCGCCGGGGTTGTTCCCGTCGATCGCGTACGTGGGGACCAGCTTGGCGATGCCGGCGTTTCCCGGAGCCGCGTGGACCTCGGAAACGTTGGGATCCTTGAGCAAGGAGCGGACAATTGCGTGTTCGCGGCCGCCGGGGCCAATGACGAGTACCTTCACAGTCTTCAAGGGTACTTTGTGCGGGGGCAGGACTCCTAAGCTGTCTCCACCATTGGACATGCGCACCCGGACCGCGGGCACCAAGAGGGAGCATGTCCAACCCATCTCGGGGGCCTCCGGCTACGAACAACCTGCATGAAGAAGCTCAGGAACTGGCTCAGGGGACCCACCGCATTGGCTGCACTGGCCGGGGTGGCCGCCGCCGCCGTCGTACTTTCCGTTGCGGAACTGATCGGCGCCTTCTTTACGGCCCGGGCAACTCCTGTGATTGCGCTGGGGTCCACGTTCATCGACTTCACGCCGCCGTGGATGAAGGACTTCGCCGTGACCACGTTCGGCACCAATGACAAGGCCGCATTGTTTGTGGGCATGGGCCTGACCATCTTCGTGTTCGCTTGCGTGCTGGGTATCGTGGCCTTCCGCAAATGGGCCTTGGGTGTGTTGGGTGTCCTCGGCATGGGTGCGGTGATTGTGGCTGCCGTGGTGACCCGGGCCGGCGTGAAGCCCGCGGATTCCATACCAAGCCTGATCGGCACCGTGGCTGGACTCGTGGTTCTCCGCCTCTTGGTGGCCCGGCTCTGGCGGCTGAAATCCTTCCCCGACGCCCCTGCCGACACCGCAGCCAAAGGCATCGAACGTCCCGCCACGACGCGCCGGACGTTCTTCGCCGCCACCGGTATCACCGTTGCCGCAGCCGCCATCGCAGCCGGCGGCGGCCGGTTCCTGAGTGCCGCACGCAGCAATGTGGCCAAGGCACGGGATTCCTTGAAACTCCCCGCTCCCGCCCGGGCGGCTGCTCCCGTTCCCGCGGGCGTCCAGTCCCCGACACCGGGAGTCACCCCTTGGCTCACCCCATCCAAGGACTTCTACAGGATCGACACCGCCTTGAGCGTGCCGGAGATCAATGCCCAGGAGTGGGAGCTGCGGATCCACGGGCTGGTGGAACAAGAGGTCCGGTTGAGCTTTCAAGACCTGCTCGACGCCCAACTGATCGAAACCCATGTCTCTCTCACTTGCGTGTCCAATCCCGTGGGCGGAAACCTGGCCGGCAACGCCAAGTGGTTGGGCATGCCCATCCGGGACGCGCTCAAACAAGCCCGGCCCAAACCCGGAGCGGACATGGTTCTCTCCACCTCGATCGACGGCTTCAGCGCCTCCACTCCGATGGAGGTGCTCCAGGACGGCAGGGATGCCATCCTGGCCATCGGCATGAACGGCGAACCCCTCCCGCTCGAACACGGCTACCCCGTGCGCATGGTGGTTCCCGGCCTTTACGGCTTCGTCTCGGCGACCAAATGGGTGGTGGACCTGGAAGTGACCCGATTCGCGGACAGCAAGGCCTATTGGACTACCCGGGGCTGGTCCGAGCGGGGTCCCATCAAGACCATGGCCCGGCTGGAAGTTCCCAAGTCCTTCGCCAAAGTCCTGGCTGGCAAGGTTGCCTTGGGTGGTACCGCCTGGGCCCAGACCCGTGGCATCAAGAAGGTGGAGGTCCAGATTGACAACGGCCCTTGGTCCGAAGCCACCCTTGCCGCGGAGGCATCTGTCATCACATGGAGGCAGTGGTCCTTCACGTGGGACGCCACTCCGGGACCCCACTACATCAAGGTCCGTGCCACGGATGGAACGGGCGAATTGCAGACCGAAAAGCGGGCGGATCCCGTGCCCGACGGCGCCTCGGGATGGCAGTCCGTTATGGTGACCGTGGAGTAGCCGGGGAAGACCGTTCCTTCACCCTAGACTTGCATCATGCCCTTGAGTTCGCATGAAACCTTTAGCGTTGAGTCCGCCGTCGAACTGGCAGTGATCGAACGCAGCGGCTTCATCGAATCGCGCCATATCGGTTCCGCAGTGGTGCTTTCCGGTGACGGATCCGTGGTGACCCAACTCGGCGACATCAGCACGCCCATCTATGCCCGCTCCGCGCTCAAGCCTTTCCAAGCCCTGGCGTCGATGCAGTCGGGGGTTCCGCTCCGCGGTGCCCAAGTGGCTTTGGCCTGCGCCAGCCATGTGGGCTCGCTGGATCACATGGACGTGGTGGAAGGCATGCTCAAAGCGGCAGGCGTCCGTGAAGAACAACTGCAGTGCCCGTCGGTATGGCCACAGGACGAAGTTGCGCGCAATTGGTTGATCCGTTCCGAGCATGGCAAGTCCAAGTTGGCTTCCAATTGTTCAGGCAAGCACGCGGCTTTCCTCTGGGCCTGCACCGAGAACGGCTGGGACACGCACAGTTACCTCGAGCCCAACCATCCCTTACAACACCGCGTGCGGACCGTTATCGAGGAATACAGCGGGGAGAAAATCGCCCATCTCGGCATCGATGGCTGCGGGGCACCAGTGGCCGCGCTTTCCCTGACCGGTCTGGCACGGGCCTACTCGCGCCTGGCCCAAGCCCCGCGGGACCAGAGCTCCAACGCCCGCGCGGCAACCATCGCCACGTCCATGTTGGACTACCCGTGGGCAGTGCAGGGCCGCGGCGAGGCGAACACTATCGTCATGGACGAACTCGAAGTGCTTGCCAAGGGCGGTGCGGAAGGTGTCCTGGTCCTGGCAACCCCCACAGGTGCCTCTGTCGCAGTGAAGATCCTGGACGGGAATCCCCGCGCGGCCACCCTGGTTGGACTCACGCTTCTCGCGGTTGCCGGCGCCGTCGACATTCCAGGCGTCTCAAGCGTCCTCGAAAAGGTCGTTGAGCCCGTCCTCGGCGGTGGCCACTCTGTGGGCAGGATCCGCCTGGGCCACGCCGTTTCGGCGCTTCTGGACTGATTGGAACTGCGAACAATGGCAATTGCACGACGCCGGATCGGCCTCGAGGAAGGCCGCGCGGCACTGGCCGCATGGCAGGCCGCCGTCGGGCAGGGCACTGCGGGACCGGAAACGGGTCCGGGGACGCCGCCGTCGCGCACAGTGCTGGCCACCGCGGTGCGTTACTCGCTGGAAGAACTCACCGCACGAGCCCCGGGTAACTCCGTGGAAGTCAGGGTGCCGCCGTTCGGTGTGACCCAGTGCGTGGAGGGCCCCCGGCACACGCGTGGCACCCCACCGAATGTCATAGAGTGCGACGCCGCCACCTGGCTCGCGATGGTCACCGGCCGCTTGGCGTGGTCCGCCGCCGTCGACGCCGGCCGGGTAGCCGCGTCGGGCCTGCGCGCCGATTTGTCGGAGCTGCTGCCGCTTTTCGCAAGTTCTTAAGTAACCGATCGCCCCACGGCGGGGCCGTGGGGCGATCAACTGGAATGGTGCGTGGTGCCTAGTCCGGACTGACCGAGGGGCTCCGGTGTTGGCCCGGTTTGATCATTTCGAACTGCGGTATCGCGTCGGGGTTCGGGCCGCCCCGGAACTTCGGCGAAGGCTCGCGTCCTTCGCTGAGGCGCTCGATTTCCTGTTCTTCGAAGACGTCTTCGGCTCCGAGCATGATGGCGGAATCCTCGTTGGTGATTTCACCGTTGAAAGCGCGGACCATGACCGAACGGTCGAACTGGCCCTCCCATTTCGCTACGACGAACGTAGCCACACAGTTGCCAAGCAGGTTGACGACGACGCGCATGGAGTCCATGAGCCGGTCGGCACCCAGGAGCAGCGCGACGCCGGCGACCGGGAAGATGCCCAGTGCGGCGGCTGTGGCCGAGAGTGCCAGGAAGGACGAACCGGGTACGCCGGCCATGCCCTTGGACGTCAGGAGCAGGACACCCAGGGCCGCCAACTGCTGGCCGAGGTCGAGGTGGTGGCCGAAGGCCTGGGCCAGGAACAACAGCGAGATCGAAAGGTAGATCGCGGCGCCGTCGAGGTTGAAGGAGTAGCCCGTGGGAACAACCAGGCCGGTGGTGGCCCGGGAGCAACCGGCGTTGGTCAGCTTGGTCATGATCCGGGGCATGACCGCCTCGGTGGATGCCGTGCCCAGCGCGAGGAGGAATTCCTCACGGGTGTACTTCAGGAACTGCCACAGGGGCACCCGGGCGAAGCTCCAGGCGACGAGGAACAGCAGGCCGATGAAGACGATGGCCGCCCCGTAACAGGAGGCGATGAGGAGCGCATAGGTCCCGAGGGTATCGAGTCCGTACTGGCCGATGATGAACGCCATGGCGCCGAAGGCACCGATGGGCGCCACTTTCATGATCCAGGACATGATCTTGAAGATCAGTTCCAGGACGGTTTCCATGAGGCTGATGACCGGGAGGCACCGCTCGCGGCCGATGACGACGATTGCCGCGCCGAAGAACACCGAGAAGAAGAGGACCTGGAGCAGGCTGTTGCTGGCGAACGCGCCGATCACAGACGTGGGAATGATGTCCAGGAGGAAGGAAGCCGCATCCTTGGGCGGCGCAGTCCCGGTCTTTGCGTTGAGCGCATCCTGGGAGAGAGTGCTGGGATCGATGTGGAGTCCGGCTCCGGGCTGGACGAGGTTTCCCACGATCAGGCCGAAGACCAGGGCAAAAAGCGTGGCGCCGGTGAAGTACAGGAGTGCCTTGACCCCGACCCTTCCGACCGCCTTGACGTCGCCCACTGCCGAGATACCCGTGACGATCACGAGGAAGATCAGCGGAGCGATGATCATCTTGATGAGTTGAATGAAACCATCGCCCAGTGGCCGAAGGGCGGACCCGATGTTCGGCCAGAAATGGCCGATGAGTACACCTGCGACGACGGCGATCAGAATTTGGAAGAAGAGCGACTTGTACAGTGGCTTCTTCTTCCGCGGAGCCGAACTCGCCTTCAGCGCCGCAGAGTCTGGGATCTTCATTGATCTGAACCAATCAGTTTGGGAACAGCCCCTGATTTGGGGGGTTGTTTTCAAATGTAATCCCGATCACTTCATTCCACAAGGGGAAATTCAAATTTCACAATGCGGAATAAGCGAAATCAGTGCTGCGCTTCCTCGCCCGCCTTGTCCGTGAAGATCCTGAACCCACGAAGTGGGTCGAAGCCGTGGACTTCCCGCGTATCGAGAGCCTCCATGAACTCCAGCGCCTGGCTGGTGATGACCTGGCCCGGGACAAGGATGGGGAAGCCCGGAGGGTAAGGCGTGACGAATCCGGCCGAAACAACTTCCTCGCCTTCCGCGACCCTGGCCTTGAGGTCTCCCGCGGACAGGTAGGTGGTTGATCCATCCTTGTAGCTCTCGAAATAGGCGGCACGGATGTCCCCATCAGGACTGAGCGGATCGCGCCGGTAGCGGTCCGCGAAGCTGCTGAAATCGGGCAACGGCGGAGTGGTTCCCGTGAGCCCCGCGGCGAGACCTTCGTCTGCCGTTTTCCTCGCCGGCCGTTCCTCTTCGAAGGACTCTGCCAGCTTGACGAGGACTTCGATCAGGTAGGCGACAGCGCTGCGGGAGGTGCCGATGTTGGTCATGAACAGCACGGTGTTACGTGACGTCTTGTTGACTTGGATGCCGTGCTTGTCGGCGAGGTACCGGTGCCGGAAAGTATCGCCGTCGATCCCTGTCCGGCTGATGTCCAGCGTGAGGCGGCTGGGGTCGACGACGAACTCGTCGTGCAGCCAGGCGTCCGCCAGTGCCGCCAGCCCATCCCGGAGCGGCATGGCACTGCCGGTTTCCCGATAGGGTGCCGCAATGAGGTCCCTCGACGTGAGGACCCGGAAGTATTTCTTCAGTAGGGGGTGGCGGGCCACTGCCTGGGCAACGATGGTTGCCAGATCCGCCTGTTTCTGCACCAGGCCGAAACCCTCAAGCTCCACCTGGCGGCGGCCGATGTCGAGCGAAGCAAGGATCTGGTAATTGGGCGACGTGGAGGTGTGGGTCATATATGCTTCGCGAAATGACTCTTGGTTATGCTCGCTGAAGTCTTGGTCGAAGACATGGATCATGGATCCCTGACGTAGCGAGGTGAGGGTCTTGTGGGTGGACTGCGTGGCGTAGACGCGCAGCCGCGCTTTCGCTGGATCCGGAATAAGCCGGGTCTTCAGCCAGAGTTCATCGTCGGCGGGCGCACCCGTCACTGGATCGTGGAGAGATGCCGCTTGTTCGGCGTGCCTGGCGGCATAGCCGGGATCACTGAATGAGGCCTCAAGCTTCCTCGCCGCGGCCATGGCCGTCCTGCGCCGAAAGACGGGGTGGGACCGGGCGAAGGCGAACCAGGCCTCGTCCCAAAGGAAGACGAGGTCCGGTTTGATGGCCAGGCATTCTTCCATGACGCGTTCTACGTCATAGACGATGCCGTCGAAGGTGCAGTTGGTCAAAGTGATCAACTTGACTTCATCCAAGCGCCCGGCACGTCGGTAGGCCAGCAACCGGGCCTTGATCGTGGCCAACGGCACGGCACCGTAGAAGGCGAACTTGTCCAGCGGGTAGGCGTCCAAGTAGGAAACCCGGGCTCCCGCGAGGACGAAAGCGTAGTGATGGGATTTGTGGCAGTTGCGGTCGACGAGGACCACATCCCCTGGAGCAAGGATGGACTGATGGACGATCTTGTTGGCGGTGGATGTTCCATTGGTGACGAAGAAGGTTTTCTGGGAACCGAAAGCCCGCGCCGCCAAGTCTTGGGCCTCCTTGATCGATCCGTGCGGATCCAACAGCGAATCGAGGCCTCCCGACGTCGCGGACGTCTCGGCCAAGAGGAGGTTCATGCCGTAGAAATCGGCCATGTCGCGGATCCAGGGCGAATTGCCCACCGAGCCACCGCGGGAGATCGGCAAGGCGTGGAAGACGCTGGCCGGCCGCCGGCTGTATTCCTGCAGTGCGGTGAAAAACGGAGTCCGGTACCGCTCGGCAACACCCGACAACAGCGACAGATGCAGGTCGAGATTGTCCTGCCTGCGGAAAATCCTCCGGAACCGCTTCGTCAGTGAGCCCGCGAGGCTCTCCATGGCCACACCGGCTACCAGGTACACGTCCAGTTCGGGGCGCAACTCGGAGATCTGCTCGGCAAGGCTGAGGAACCTGCCCAGCGGTGGCATGCCCGCAAGGTCAGTGCCCACGAGGCCGGCAAGGTATTTCCTCAGGTCGCGGCCAAGCGGCTGGCTGCTGGCGATGCTGAATCCCGGGCGGAGAATGCACGCTTGGATGGCTGGGTTCAGGACCAAGGCAACCAGCGCATCCTCGTAGCTGGGAACCACGATGAGTTCATAGGTGAAGGCATCGGACGGCCTCCGCTGGGCCAGCAATTCCGCTTTCAGCGCTTCGGCTTCTTGTTCAGTCATGTCGTCGACAAACAGGACATCGAACCGGGGACGCTCCCTCGCCGGCCGCCGCTCCCGGCCGTCTTCCGGGACACCCGAAATAGAGCGCTCCGCCCCGGACTGCCCTGGTTCTTGGCCGACCCGGTCCGGGCTGACCGGTCCCGGGCTGGCTGGACGCGGACCTACTGGTCCCGGACCGGCGGAAGGCATCAGGTGCGCCATTCCGCGGATCATGCCCAATCCGGCGTCGTAATCGCCCGAATCCATGCAGTTTAGTAACGGCGCCAACGCGGCGAGCCCCGGCCCCGCCCAATACAGTTCCATGGCCTGAAGAAGGCGCAGCGCCTGGACGGCTTGATCCTGCAGTCCGGAGAGCGACTGCATTCCCTGTCCTCCCTTTGCCAGCTGCTTGAACGCGTACCCGAGAAACTCCCACGCGTCAGCGCGCGAACGCCACGCGCTGCTGGGCGTCTGGATGTCCTGCCTTGGAGGTTGGCTGTTCACGTGGCTTCGCTTGCTCGGAGTGGTTTCCGTCGTCAGGGTGGCGCTGCTGTTTCGGGGCGTGATGCCGGGCAAAGTGGTTCCGCTTTCCATCAATTCGTTGTGCATCAGGAGCGTCGGCCGCCCTGGGAGAAGGAACCGGCGACGACGGGAAGGTCGCCAGTGTGGCCGCGCCGGGCCTCGGCTGCCTCCAGGATGCGTTTGCGGCAAGCGAACCAGCCGGCAATGAGGAGGGGTATCAGGAGCAGAAGGGAAGCGAGGACCCAGCGCCCCGTCTCCGAGAAGCCCATCGTGACAAGAACGAAGGCGAGGAAGGCGAGCGTGAGGTATGAAGTGAAGGGGGCTCCGAAGAGCCGGAATGACGGACGAACGGCCTTGCCGAGCCTGACCCAGGCCTGAAGCTTGATGTGGCACAGGATGATGGTTGCCCAGCCGCCGATGATCCCGATCGCAGAGACCTCGAGAACGATCTCGAACACTTGGGACGGCACGAGGGCATTCAGGCCGACGCCAAGCAGAGTGATCACGGCTGTCAGCAGGATGCCGCCATAAGGCACCCCCGATTTGCTCATCCTGGCGGTGAACTGTGGCGCGGAGCCATTGACCGCCATCGACCTCAAGATCCGGCCCGTGGAATAGAGGCCGGCGTTGAGGCTCGACAAGGCGGCTGTCAGGACAACGAAGTTCATCACCGATGCCGAAACGGCCGCGGCATGGGGATCTCCGAGATGGGAAAAGAAGGTGACGAAGGGCGATTCGCCGGATTTGTACGCCGTGAACGGCAAGAGCAGCGAGAGCAGCACCACAGAACCGACATAGAAGAGCGCAATCCGGAAGACGACCGTGTTGACGGCCTTCGGCATCACCCTTTCCGGATTGGCAGTTTCGCCTGCAGCCGTACCAACAAGTTCAATCGCGGCATACGCGAACACGACGCCGCTGATCGCCAGCAAGGGCGCTACGGCACCGGTCGGGAAAGCTCCGCCGTGGTCCAGGATCACGCCCAGCCCTGGAACGCCGATGTCGGTCTTCCCACCAAAGACGATGAAGCAGACCCCGACGACGAGGAAGGCTACCAGCGCGGTCACCTTGATCAGGGCGAACCAGAATTCCATCTCGCCGAAGATCTTCACGGAGACGAGGTTCAGGGCCAGCACAATGACAAGGGCGCAAAGGGCGATAAGCCATTGCGGGATCGTTTGCAGCGGCTCCCAGAATTGTCCCCAGAACTTGACGTAAAGCGCCACGGCCGTGACATCGACAATCGACGTCATGGCCCAGTTGAGGAAGTACAGCCAGCCGGCCGCATAGGCCATCTTCTCGCCATAGAACTCCCTGGCATAGGACACGAACGAACCCGAGGAGGGCCTGTGGAGGACCAGTTCGCCGAGGGCGCGCAGAATCAGGAACGCAAAGAACCCGCAAAGGGCGTAGACGAAGATCAAGGCTGGGCCGGAACCGTTCAATCGGCCACCTGCCCCCATGAAAAGGCCCGTTCCGATCGCTCCACCGATGGCTATCATTTGGATCTGCCGCGGCTTGAGCGTCTTGTGGTACCCGGCCTCCTCGCTCGAAAAGTCCTGCGCCGAGGTTGAACGGTCGCCAAGAAGCTCCCGGTTGTTTTCCAGCGAATCAGCGGGATCAAGCCCGGCAATCCGAGCCCCGGCGATCGGGCTTGGCGCAGGCGAGTTCAGTGTGCGTTTCATTCCAGGGGTCTCCTTTGACTCCGGTTCCGCGGGTGCGGCTGCATGCTCCAGAACTTGTCCCCCGGCTTGAGTGTTGGATCACAGCTGCACTGCTGGATCGTCAGCGCGGGGACGGAAAACAACTCTAGGTTCCAGCGGAAGGGAAGGAACTGTCTGGCCAGCTAAATTCGCCGGATCCCCGTTGTGCGCGAATAACAACTCCGTTCCGCCTGAGTGCGAGTAATGTTCATGGCTGTGAGCGCGGCTAAGCCGCTTAGAGGAAGTGAATACGGGTGGCACCCCTTGAATCTGCCGAGCATGTCATTGGCGCCATGCTCAGCGACATACTTGAAGACATCGGCGTCGACAACGGGCAGCTGCTGGTTCCTCCCGGAATGGACAATGGCACGGTTCGTGAAACCGTGATCGTGGACGCCGAGGACGAAACGGCCGTCCAACGCGGGAGCTTGGTCTTGCTGATCGGAGTCCGGGGTCGCGCGGCATTGCCGAGCATCCGGAAGCTGATTCCGGACTACCCCGCCGCCGTCGCGGTCAAAGGGAGCGAGGAGGAACTGGACGCCGTCCGGGAAATGCTGCTTCCCACCGGAATCGGCCTGATTGCCGTGTCTCCCGCAATGAGCTGGGGCACGCTGGAGAGTATCGCCAAGGACCGCATCCAGGAGCCGGCACTTTCCACGGACGCGTCCACGATCATCCACCGGGATCTTTTTGCGATCGCCCAGACCACCGCCACCCTGACCAACGGCCACGTCGTCATTGAGGATCCCGCAAACCGCGTCCTGGCGTATTCACCGGCCTCCAACGACGTCGATGAACTACGCAGGCTCTCCATCCTGGCCCGACGTGGACCCGAACGCTACCAAAAACTGTTGAAAGAGTCCGGGGTCTATAAGCACCTGCAAGCGGCCGAAGCTCCCATCCACATGGAAGCCAACCCGACGGAAGGCCTACGGGAACGGGTGGCCATCGGGATCCACGCGGGCAACCGGATCCTGGGGTACATCTGGCTTCAAGAAGGGAAGGAACCCCTCGCTCCCAACACGGACAAACTCATGGTCGGAGCTGCACGGCACGCGGCGATAGAACTGGTCCGGCACCGCAACGAACAGTCCCAGGCACTGCGGCGCGACAGGATCTCCAGCCTGCTCAGCGGCACTCCGCAGATCCACTCCCAGGCACAGTCCGCGGGCATCGATCCATCCAAGCCGGCGGCCCTCGTCCTGATTTCCGCCAAAGGCGACGACGAGTCCGCGGCGGGCCTACAACTGCGGCGCGGCGAGTTGGCGAATGTGGCATCGATCCATGCGGCGGCCTACCGACCAGGTGCTGTGGTGGGAGCCATCGGCCTGGAAATAGCCATGATTCTTCCCGATCTTGACCCAGTGAAGTCCCCGCCGGCCATCAACCGCCTCATCAACCTCATTGTCCGGGACGCAAGGGTCCACCTGCACTGCCAGGTGCAGGCCGCCGTCGGACCCGTCGTCGAACGCCTCGATGCATTGCATGGCACCCTGGAGCATGTCCGCAGTGTACTGAAGGTCCTGGAAAGCACACCCTCAATCCATGTGGCGTCCTACGCCGACGTGGAAACAACCGTTTTGACCAAGGAATTGCTGGAGCTTCTGGCGTCAAGGACCGACCTTCGGCACGGAGGCATCACCGTGCTGTGCAAGCGATACCCCGAGTTCGCTACAACGCTATTGACCTACCTTGAATTCTTCGGCGATGTGAACCGGTGCGCAGAGGAACTGGCCGTCCACCGGAATACGGTGCATTACCGCCTGAGGCGTGCGTGCGAAGTGGCGGGCATCGACCTCCAGTCCGCAGAGCAACGGTTGCTCGCACATCTTCAGCTCAGGCTGTGGACCCACTCCGAAGGACGGAACTAAGTAGCATGGACCTCCAGAATCTCCTTGACGACATTGTCGGCACGGTCCGGCCCTTGCTCGGCCAAGGAGCACCTGCCGACTACATCCCGAGCCTGGCCGCGGTGGATGCCAAGCAATTCGGCATTTCCGTGGCAACCGCCAACGGCGACGTGTTCTCCTCCGGAGACGCCGACGTGCCCTTCTCCATCCAAAGCATTTCGAAGGTCTACGCCCTCGCCCTCGTGCTCGCTGGCGATGGCGACCGGATCTGGAAGCGCGTGTTCAGGGAGCCTTCAGGCAATCCATTCAATTCCTTGGTGCAGCTGGAACATGAGGACGGAATTCCGCGGAATCCGTTCATCAACGCCGGCGCCCTTGTTGTCACGGACAGGCTGCTCAGCATCGCGGGCAGCTCGCCATCTCCCGTCCGGGAATTGCTCCGCCAAGAAAGCGGTAACAACTCCGTCGATACGGACCCCGAAGTGGCAGCGTCGGAGGCGGCCAACAGCCACCGCAATGCCTCGCTGGCACACTTCCTGGCGAGCTACGGGAACCTGGAAAACCCCGTGGAATCGGTCCTCGAGGCTTACATCAGCCAGTGCGCCCTGGAAATGAGCTGCACCGACTTGGCCCTGGCGAGCAGGTTCCTGGCCAACAACGGGCTGCGCGGGAACGGCACACCGCTGCTGTCCCCGTCCCAGACCAAGAGAATCAACGCCGTGATGCTCACGTGCGGCACCTACGACGCCGCCGGCGAATTCGCCTACCGCGTAGGACTCCCTGGAAAGAGCGGAGTGGGTGGCGGCATTGTGGCAGTGGTACCCAACAAATGCACCATCTGCGTCTGGAGCCCCGGCCTGGGACGATCCGGGAATTCACTCGCGGGCGTTGCCGCCCTCGACGAGTTCACCACCCGCACGGGCTGGTCGATTTTCTAGCCGCGGCCCACGAACGGCATTCCCGCAGCGGTCACCACCACGGAGCCGACATTGGCCGACGCCGGCATGTTCGCCATCATGAGCACCGCGCGGGCAGCGTCCTCCACGGGAAACATCGGCTCCACGCGCCTGCTTCCATCGGCCTGGAGTGCCCCCGAGCCCACGCCGATGGTGTCCATGATCTCGGTGCGTGTGTTGCCGATATCGATCTGCCCGCACGTAATGCCATACGGACGCCCGTCCAGCTCGATGCTCTTGGTCAGGCCGCTCATGGCGTGCTTGCTCACGGTGTACGCGACGGACAATGGCCGCGGCGAATGGGCTGAGATGGAGCCGTTGTTGATGATGCGTCCGCCTTGCGGCTCCTGCGCCTTCATCGTCCGGACGGCCTCCGCTGCGCACAGCATGGATCCGGTGACATTCACGGACAACGTGGCATTCCAATCGGCCACGCTGATCTCGTCCACACCCCCGGAAGGGCCGAAGATGCCGGCGTTATTGAACAGGACATCAACCCTCCCCCAACGCCGGCGGGTCGCCTCGAAAAGGCGCGCGACGTCGTCGGGCACTGTCACATCGCACGGCACCGCAAGCGCCTCGGGGTGGCCGTTGGCAGTCTCGAGAAGCTGCGCTTCCCGCCGGCCGGCGAGGGCAACGCTGTAGCCCTCCGCCAACAGAAGCCGGGCAACTGCCCGCCCGATCCCGGAGCCGGCTCCGGTGACGACGGCCACCCGGGGCCGGGTGGGGATGGTTTCGCTCACGCGGTTCTCCTGTTTGTCGGGCTAGTGCGCGGCGGGAGCATCCGCCGTCGTCGTGTCCGTTGTGGTCAGGGGCCAGCCTATGACGGTCTTGGGGCGCGGTGTGGCGTAGGTCCGGACCTTGGACGTGGACAGTCCCAGGCGGACGAGCGATTCGGCGATGGTCACGGCTGCGGCCACGCCGTCCACCACCGGAACGCCGCAGCGTTGGCGGATCTGTTCGTCGAGTCCTGCCATGCCGCCGCAGCCGAGGACGATGACCTCGGCCTTGTCGTCACGCACGGCTCGTTCGGCCTGTTCCACGATGGCCTCGACTGCGCGTTCCGGGTACTCCTCGAGTTCCAGCACTGCCATGCCGCTCGCGCGGACGGATGCACAGCGGTCGTCGAGGCCAGCAAGCTTGAGGCGGTCCTCGATGAGCGGGACCGCGCGGTCCAACGTGGTGACCACGGAGTATTTGTGCCCGAGGAACATCGCGGTGCTGGCCGCGGCCTCGGTGATGTCGACCACCGGAACGTCGAGGAGCTCCTGGAGTCCCTCGCGGCCGTGCTCGCCGTAGCCGGCCTGGATGACGGCGTCGAACGGTTCGGGGTAGTTGACCACGCGGTCCATCACGGCGATGGCCGCGAGGTAGCTTTCAAAGTTCCCTTCGCACGAATCGGCGCCGAACCGCGGGGTGATGCCGATGATCTCGGTTCCGGGAGCCGCGACGCTTCGCGCCTGGGCTGCGATGGAGTCGGTCATGGATTGGGTGGTGTTGACGTTTGCGACGAGGATGCGCATGTGTTCCTCCTGGATAGCCCAACTAACTCGCAGTTGTTGTCATTTTGACGGGCGAAAACGACAACAACTGCGAGTGAGTTGAATATTAGTGGTTGCTGACGACGGCGATCGGCTCGCCGGAGACGTCGGTGTGCTGCTGCTTCTTGTCCGCGAACACGTAGTAGCACAACGCCCCGATGCCTGCGCCGAAGAACCAGGCGAACGGTGCCGCGGCCTCCAGTGCGGGAACGAACGCGATAAGGATAGCGACGACGGCGGCCGGAACCATGGCGGCGATCGCCCTGGGGTTGACGCCTCGCTTGTAGAAGTAGGTGCCCGAAGGGTGGTCCGTGTAGAGATCGAGGACGTTGACCTTGCCGCGGCGCAGGAGCCAGTAGTCGGCCATGACGACGCCGAACAGCGGGCCGAGCAGCGCGCCGAGTCCGCCCAGGAAGTACACGATCACGAGGGGGTTGTTGTAGAGGTTCCACGGCAGGATGATCAGGCCGATGGTACCGCTGACCCAGGCTGCCTTGCGGAAGTTCAGGTGCTTGGGGAAGAGGTTGGTCAGGGCGTAGACGGGTGCCACGAAGTTCGCCATCAAGTTGACCGCGATGGTCAGGATCAGCAAAGCGAGGCAAGCCAGGACCAGGAAGAGCGTGTTGGGGATGCTCTGCACGATGTCCGAGGGGCTTTCAATGATCTTGCCGTTGATCTTGTACTGGCCGCCGGCCATGATCACCACGATTGCGCCGAAGAGGAGCATGTTGATGGGGATGCCCCAGAAGTTGCCACGGACAATCGACTTCTTGGACACCGAGGAGCGGGTGAAGTCACAGAAGTTCAAGACGAACGTGCCGTAGATGGAGACCCAGAGCGCGCCGCCGGCAAAGATCGTGCGCCACATCTCGCCGCCTTCGAGGCCCTTGATGCCGGACCACTGGATGGCACCCCCGGCCTCCACGAAGACCCAGATGGCAATGGCCAGCATGGTGGCGAGAATGATGGGGCCTGCGAAGGCCTCGTACTTTCGGATCATTTCCATGCCGAAGCTGACAATGACCAACTGGACAATCCAGAGCGATACGAAAGCGATCCAACCAAGGGTGGACAGGCCGAGGATCGAGTTGGCGTCCATCTCCTTGAGCCCGGGGAACATGGCGACAAGCATGACGCGGAGCACCACGGAGGCAAGGTACGTCTGGATTCCGAACCAGGCGATGGCCACGGCCCCGCGGACGAGGCTTGCCAGCTGGGCGCCCCGGATACCGAAGCTGATCCGGCTCATGACCGGGAAGGGAACACCGGTCTTCTGGCCCATGAAACCGGAGAAGGTCAAGAGGGTGAACAGCAAGACGGCGCCGATGCCCAGGGCCACGAGGATTTGCCACCCGCCCAGGCCAAGGGAAAAGAGGCCGATCGCAAAAGCGTAGTTGCCAAGGCTGTGGACGTCGTTGGCCCAGAGGGTGAAGATGCTGTAGCTGGTCCAGCGCCTACCCTCCTTCTTGGTAGGGGCGAGGTCGAGGTTATAGAGGGTGGGGCTGATGTCTCGGCCCGCTGCGACGGACGCCACATCGCACAGGGTTTCATTTCCTACTGACGGATGGACCGAACTGCCTGGCAGGATGGTCTGCTCCGGAGCCGTTGTGACGCCGACTGGGGGAGTCGATTGCATCGTGGATCTCCACTTCTTTGTGGTGCTGCAACTAGGCTTCCGAGACGCTGTGAGAGGAGTTAAAGCTTTTCGCATCGTGGAATCTAGTTATTGAATAGTGAAATAACTGTATGAGCTAGGTCACCTTTGGTCAAGGGCCAAGCTCCCGACGGCGGTCACAAACGGCAGCGTGGGCGCCGCGGGACCCCATGGGCGCTAGTCTCCGCGGGACGAGATTGACGCTTGACGAACGCATGGCTAATCTCGAATTACAGAATTTTATTCTCACAATACGAAATTTCTATGCACGGTTCAGCGCGCACCACAGTGCAAGCGCCCAGACATTCAATGAAGAGAGGTTGGACGTGGCTGCAGGAGAAGAGACCTCACACATCCTTAGCGGGTTGACTTCCCAGCTGCCTGATCGTGATCCGGAAGAGACTGCCGAGTGGGTTGAGTCTTTGGATGCGTTGATCAGGGAGCAGGGCACGGAGCGGGCGCAGTTCATCATGCGCAGCCTGCTTCAGCGGGCGGGGTCCCAGTCGGTGGGGGTGCCGATGGTGACCACCACCGATTACGTGAACACGATCCCGGCGGACCAGGAAGCGGAGTTCCCGGGCAACGAGGAATTCGAGCGCCGGTACCGGGCGTACATGCGCTGGAACGCGGCCGTGATGGTGCACCGGGCGCAGCGGGCGGACATCGGGGTGGGCGGGCACATTTCCACCTATGCCGGGGCCGCGACCCTGTACGAGGTCGGTTTCAACCATTTCTTCCGCGGCAAGGACCACCCCTCGGGCGGGGACCAGGTCTTCTTCCAGGGCCACGCGTCCCCGGGCATGTACGCCAGGGCGTTCATGGAAGGCCGGCTCTCGGAGGAGGACCTGGACGGGTTCCGGCAGGAAAAGTCCAAGCAGGGCCACGCCCTTTCCTCCTACCCGCACCCGCGACTGATGCCCGCGTTCTGG
Source organism: Arthrobacter sp. efr-133-TYG-120 (assembly GCF_030209785.1). Lineage (NCBI taxonomy): Bacteria > Bacillati > Actinomycetota > Actinomycetes > Micrococcales > Micrococcaceae > Arthrobacter > Arthrobacter sp. efr-133-TYG-120. The sequence goes on along the minus strand of NZ_JARVRI010000021.1, from coordinate 1,105 downwards.
GAATTCCCCACCGTGTCCATGGGCATCGGCCCGATGAACGCGATCTACCAGGCCCAGTCCAACCGCTACCTGCACGACCGCGGCCTGAAGGACACCAGTGACCAGCAGGTCTGGGCGTTCCTGGGCGACGGGGAAATGGACGAGCCCGAGTCCCGCGGCCTGCTCCAGCTCGCCGCGAACGAGAACCTGGACAACCTGAACTTCGTGATCAACTGCAACCTCCAGCGCCTGGACGGACCGGTCCGGGGCAACGGGAAGATCATGCAGGAACTGGAGGCGTTCTTCCGCGGCGCGGGCTGGAACGTCATCAAGGTCGTCTGGGGCCGGGAATGGGACGAGCTGCTGGCCCGCGACACCGACGGGTCCCTGGTGAAGATCATGAACGAAACCGTCGACGGGGACTACCAGACCTACAAGGCCGAATCCGGCGGGTTCGTCCGCGAACACTTCTTCGGGAAAACCCCGGCCACCAAGGACATGGTCGCGGACCTGGACGACAACCAGATCTGGAACCTCAAGCGCGGCGGCCACGACTACCGCAAGGTCTACGCCGCGTACAAGGCCGCGGTCGAATTCAAGGGCAAACCCACCGTGATCCTGGCCAAGACCGTCAAGGGCTACGGACTCGGACCCCACTTCGAGGGCCGCAACGCGACCCACCAAATGAAGAAACTCACCATGGAAGACCTCAAGGAATTCAGGGACTACCTCAGGATTCCGATTTCAGATGCCCGTTTGGAAGAGGATCTGTACCGTCCCCCGTATTACCACCCCGGCATGGACGCACCCGAGATCGCCTATCTCCTTGAGCGCCGAGCTGTACTGGGAGGTTCGGTCCCCGAACGGCGTTCCAACCATGCGGCCATCGAGCTGCCCGACGCCAAGACTTTTGACGTTGCCAAACGGGGAACCGGCAAGCAGCAGGCCGCCACCACCATGGCCTTCGTCCGCCTGCTCAAAGACCTGCTCCGCGACAAGAAATTCGGGCACCGGATTGTCCCGGTCGTCCCGGACGAATCCCGGACCTTCGGCATGGACGCGTTCTTCCCCACCGCGAAGATCTACAACCCCAAGGGCCAGAACTACCTCTCCGTGGACCGGGACC
>NZ_JARVRI010000039.1:0-87922 GCF_030209785.1 Arthrobacter sp. efr-133-TYG-120 | reverse complement strand
GGGGCAAAGGAACAGCGCCGTTCCTGGACCCGGAAACCCACGAACAACCCATGCCACGGGCCCAATGGATCAACCCGGACACCGGTGCCGCGGTCGCGGTCGTCCCCATCTGGACCGAGGATCCCCAGCACCGTTCCTTCGGGGTCTTCTACCTCCCCCCGTCCGGTGACATCTGGGTCCTGCGGCCCGGCTACACGAACTACCTCGAAACCGACCCCAAAAACCCCGGGCAAGTCACCCTCCGCAACGACGCCTTCAGAAAAGCCGTCGCCCACGCCAAGGAATTCATCTACGGAATCCAACCCTAAATTCCCAGGAGCACAGAATGACCCCTTCACAGATCAGCCAGTTCCTTCGGGACTGCATTGTTAACGACGCGAGCGATTCAGGGATCAACGCCGACGCGTTCTATGGGCTTTACGTCAGCTGGTGTTCCTTGAACCGGAGAGTCCCCGTGCCCGACCAGGCTTTCCGCACCGCACTCCGCCTCGCGGGCCTTCGCCCGGAAAAGACCGGAAAGGGCTGGACGTTCCCGAGCCTGCGCATGACCGGACCAGCAGCAACCGACTACATCCTCAACAGCAGCGCCCAAACCCCGGCGGACCCAACGTAGAGCGGGCGGTCACCGTCCGGCCGGACGCCATGACGCGGCCGGGCACTGTTTCCAGCTGGCGTCCGGCGCCCACACCGCTCCACGTCTTCAAAAGGATCTGTGCCCTGCTGCTTCCCGGCAAACGGCCCAAGGATGATGGACCGGGGTCAAGGTAACGCGCCAATGCCTGGTCACCCTGCGCCGGGCACTGGCGCAGCGAAACAATCGCCGAACGCCACCCGGCCCCGCATCAGGGGCCGGGCGAAGCGGGTCAGCTCCACGACGTCGTAATCCTCCAAGGGCGCCTCGAACACGCCGAACTCGGACTCCAGCGGCAGCGCGCTCTTGACCTCGCCCGGCGGGGCGGTCATCAGGACGCCGACGGGAAATGTACCATCGGGGTACGTGCCGGCGTCACCGATCGGGTGTCCCCGGTGTGTCGCAGGGCCTGGTGGTGATCCCAACTGATTTGGCTTCGCCGGGTCAGCGGGAGAAATACCAGTGGTATGTTGATGAACGCACTCCCCGCACACGGGCGCCGCAGGGGGCAAGGGGCATGCTGTTCGCCGCGGATCTGATCGGTACCAGCGACGAGATCGCCGAGCAGCTATACGCACACGCAGGATTCCAGGAAGTCGACGAGGTGGCGTTTGCGCTGCCCTTCAGCTTCGACCACGAGGATTACATCCAGATCCTCACCGACATCGCCAGCAAACTCGGTCCAGCCCTGGGATGGACTCCCGCGGAAGTCCGGCGCGACCCACAGTAGGCGTCACGGCCTTCGATCGAGCACACGTTGGGCATTCCTGGGCGGCTGTGCGCTGCCGAGTCGCGGTGCTCCCAGTCGTCAGAGCAGTCCCACGAGCTCGCGGCCTGGCCCACTCAAGCTCAACTGTGCGGTAGCCTTTCGTCCCATGGTCGATGCGAAGCGGTTCCGAGTACTCCTTGAGGAGGAACGTGACCGCAAGGTTGCGCTCTTGAAAGCCCTCCTTGGGGACATCACTTCGGTAAACGTCGCCAGGCAGTACGCGAACGTCGACGACGAACACGATCCGGAAGGGAGCACGATCGCTTTCGAACTTTCCCAGGCTTCCGCACTCATGGAGCAGAGCCGGGTGGGCCTGGAACAGATCGAGGCCGCTTTGCTGCGGATTGCCAACGGGAGTTACGGACTGTGCGCCGTGTGCGGCAAGCCCATCGCGGAGGGTCGCCTGGAGGCAAGGCCTTGGACTCCGTATTGCATAGAGCACGCATCCGGTCAAAGCTAAGCCAAGGCGAATACCCCTCCCGCCACTCGTTGCCAACGAGGCACGACCCGGCGTGAGGCCCGGCTGAAGCATCCCGCTGTCGACGACGCCGGTAAAGCCTGGAAGGCAATCACAGCTGCGACCTCGCCGGCACCCCCGGCCGACCCAACGGCACCCCGGACGCTCAATGGATATGGGGTCCTTGTCGCTGTTGCCCGTCATCGGCGTCGAAATTTCACCCGGAGCAACGCTGTTGGTAGCGCGCGTGCGCAACGGACTGTGGAAGCACTAGCGCCGCCAGCGGACTATCGCTTCTGCCTCCTCGGATGGCCTGTTCCCTGTCCACAGCCGGGGACCAATTTCCCCGCGGCTCAAAGGAGAGGTAGCGAGGCTGCGGGTCCGTGGATACGAGCCACGGGTACCGGGGGTGGCTGCATCACCCTGGACACCAACCACATCGGCGTGACGGGATGAGAAAGCCGAGACAAACACGGCGAGTATTGGTCCGGCCTGATCCTGGACCCCGGACAGGACGGACCCGTGCACTTCCAAATCGAAATTCGACGGGTCCACCTTCCGAGCTGCCGCCTCGCTCGACGGGAAAGATGGACCCGGCTCGGGGCCTACTGGATATCAGCTTCATCAGCGACGACCCATGCCGGGCTCTTGCGTTTCACTGGAGCTCTCGCTGGGATTACCGCAAAAGGATCTGGCGGCGCGCTCCTGGAGCGCCGACTTTGAGAGCGTGACCAATCGTGGCCAATGCCCCGGACTCTCAGCTGTGGCTTCCGTCGCAGTGCAGGAACATGAAGAGCATTAGCGTCGTTGAAGGTCTCGATTCTTGGCCTGAATGAGCGCACACAAATGGACGGCGGTGCGTGGAACTGACAGCCCGAGATCGGGCGATGGCCGCTCAGGAATAGGCGACGGTGTGCCGACGTCGCCGAGGGCCTGCCAGACGCGTCTGCAACTCTTCGGCGGTAGGCGGGTTGGCGCCTGGACGGCTCACTGTGATTGCGGCGGCCATCGACGCGGTCTGCCCAATGGCTTCGAGCCCGGGCGGCGTAAACGCCTCGTCGCCCCGGGTCAGCAGTTCAAAGATGAGTGCGGCCATGTAGGCGTCGCCTGCCCCGATGGTGTCGGCAACCTTGGTCTTCACGGATGGGATGCTGAACCGGGCATCGGGTGTGGCCAGCAGGGCACCCTCTGCGCCCTTGGTGATGACGGCCAGGCGCGCGCCCTGTTCCAGTAAATGGGAGAGGACCTCGTCCGGGGAGAATGCGGGGTACAGCCAGTGTGCATCTTCGTCGCTGAGTTTCACGACGTCCGTGAGCGGGAGCAGGTCCTCGAAGACTGACTGCGCCTCGGAGTGACTGCCGAGGAGAGCCGGGCGGATGTTGGGGTCGTAGGTGACCAGGCATGATTGGTGGCATTGCTCGAGGAGGGTGCGGACTGTGGCGGCTCCTGGCGCGAGAAACGTGGCGATCGAGCCCGTGTGGAGAACTTTCGGGATCATGGCCGGCGCCACAGGTGCCAGCTGCCAGGCGATGTCGAACTCGTAGCTGGCGGAGCCATCGGCGGCCAAGGTGGCGGTGGCGGTTGCTGTCCGTTCAAGGGAAATGGATCCGGGAAGAAGCCGGACGCCTGCGCTGTGGAGGTGGTTGGTGATGGCGGTGCCGTGTTCGTCGTCGCCGATCGCTGTGAGCAGCCCGGTCGGGATGCCGAGCCGGCCAAGGCCGTAGGCGACATTTGCCGGGGACCCGCCTGGATAGCTGATGGATCCTTCGGGGCCGTTGACGACGTCGATCAGGGCTTCGCCGATAACGATGACGTCCATCTGGTCGTGGGCGGGGGCGGCCGGTTGGAGCTTGTGCATCGTGGTTCTTTCTTCGGATTGCCGTTGGTGGGAGCCCCGGGATGGATCCGTCCACGGACCTGTTGGCAGGTCCGCGGACGGAGAAGGGGCCCCGAGGGAGCGGGAAGCGCCGATCGGCCCTGTCAGGCCTTGGCTGCGCCGGTCATGATCGCGACGGCGTCGGTCATGCTGTGGGACTGCGGGGTGATGGTGGCCGCGCACTTGCCCAGGCGCTGGATGTGGATCCGGTCTGCCACATCGAACACGTGTGGCATGTTGTGGCTGATCAGGATGACCGGAAGGCCGCGGTCGCGCAGGTCGCGGACGAGCTGGAGGACCTGGTTTGATTCGCGGACGCCCAGGGCGGCGGTCGGTTCGTCAAGGACGACGACCTTGGAGCCGAAGGCAGCCGCGCGGGCAACCGCGACGGCCTGGCGCTGGCCGCCGGAGAGGTTCTCTACCGGCACCGTGACGTCTTGCAGGGTGGAGATGCCCAGGCGTGTCAGTTCTTCCTTGGCTTTCCTGCGCATGCCTTTGGTATCGAGCATCCGGAACACGCTTCCCAGTAGGCCGGGGAGGCGCTCTTCACGGCCGAGGAACAGGTTCGAGGCGACATCAAGTGCCGGGGAGACAGCCAGGTTCTGGTAGACGGTTTCGATGCCGTGGACCCGGGCGTCCTGCGGGCGTTTGAAGTGCACCTGCTGTCCGGAGACATAGAGCTCCCCGGTGTCGGGGATTTCGGCGCCAGTCAGGCATTTGATGAGCGTGGACTTGCCGGCGCCGTTGTCGCCGATGACGGCCAGGACTTCGCCCGGGTACAGGTCCAGGCTGACACCGTCGAGTCCAACGACGCGGCCGAAGGTCTTGACGAGGTTCCTGGCTTTGAGGATGGGTTCGCGGGTGGCGGTGTGGGAGGCTGAAAATTCTGTCATGGTCATGACTTGACCTTTCGGATCCACTGGTCGATAGACACGGCAACGATGATCAGGATGCCGACGGCGAGAGTCTGGTAGAGGACGTCCAGGCCTGCGAGTGAGAGGCCGTTGCGGAAGATGCCGACGATCAATGCGCCAAGCAGTGAACCCCAGATGGAGCCACGTCCGCCGAAGAGGCTGGTTCCACCGATCACGACGGCGGTGATGGAGTCCAGGTTCAGATCGACCCCGGCGTTCGGGCTGGCGGCATTGGTGCGGCCGATCTGGATCCAGGCGCCTACGGCAAGAACTGCGCCCGCGGCAAGGTAGACGCTCATGAGGACCCGGCTGACGGGAATACCGGCAAGACGGGCCGCTTCCTTGTCATCGCCGACCGCGTAGACGTGCCGTCCCCAGGCGGTCTTGCCCAGAATGAAGGCGACGACGACGTAGAGCAGGATCATCATCACGACTCCGGTGGAGATGCGGACGGGTCCGATCGGGAACGTGCTTCCCAGCCAGGTGAGCACCGGCGGCATCGCGGATCCGCGCACGGTGCTGCCGCCGGAGTAAAGGAGCGTCAGGGCGACGAAAATGTTCAGCGTTCCGAGGGTGACGATGAACGGCGGGAGCCGGAATCTGGTCACCAGGAAGCCGTTGAGAGCCCCGGCAGCCAGACCGACGGCGAGACCTGCAATGAGGGCGAGCGGCCCGGGGATGCCGTTGCTGACTGCAAGCTGGGCGATCACCATCGAGGACAGGATCATGACCGCCCCGACCGAGAGGTCAATGCCGGCTGTCAGGATGATCAGGGTCTGGGCGATCGCGAGGGTGCCCACCACCGCGACCTGCTGCGTGATGAGCGACAGGTTCTCCACCCGCAGGAAGCGCTCATTGAGGATCCCGAAGACTACCACCGCGATCAGCAGGACAATGGCGGGGCTGAGGGCCGGGTAGCGGTGGAGAATGTTGCGGATTCTGCTGAGAGGGGTCTGGCGGTCGAGGAATTCCTCGGCCAGGTCAGCATGCCCGGCGCTCGGCGGGCCGGCGGTCTGTTGCTGGGTCACTTGAATAGCTCCTGAACTTCAATGTTCTATGACTGTTGTCGTGCTGGGTGTGCTGCGGGGAGACGCCTTGGCACGGCTCCCCGCAGAGGGGAGGCTTTACTTGCCCCAGCAGATCTGGGAAGCAGCCGTGGTGTCGATGCTCTGCAGTCCCGAAACTGCCTTGTCCGTGACGAGTGCGGAGCCGGTGTTGAAGAAGTCCAGGCCCGCGGAGACCGTGGGCTTCTTGCCTGAGGTGGCCAGGTCCTGAATCGCCTGGACACCGAGCTGGGCCATCTTCACCGGGTACTGCTGCGCGGTGGCGCCGATGATGCCGGCCTTGACGTTGTTCACGCCGGTGCATCCGCCGTCGATGGAGACGACCAGCACGCCCTTTTCCTTGCCCGCGGCCTTCAACGCCTCGTAGGCGCCTGCCGCGGCCGGCTCATTGATCGTGTAGACGACGTTGACGTTCGGGTTCTTCGACAGCAGGGTTTCCATCGCGGTCCGGCCGCCGTCCTCGGCGCCCTGGGATGCCTGGTTGCCTACGATCTCGTAGTCTCCGCCCTTACCGCCGGTGTACTTGCCAGTCTTTGCCTCATCGCCGTTCTTGGTCTTGTCGGCGGTGTCGATACCCAGGCCGGTCAGGAACCCCTGGTCGCGGTTGTAGTCAACGGAGACGACCTTGTCGCTGAACAAGTCGACCAAGGCGATGGTGGCCTTCTTGCCGTCGAGCTGCGCTGCAGTCCACTGACCGATCTGCTTGCCCGCGGCGAAGTTGTCCGTCGCGAAGGTGATGTCCACGGCACTCGCCGGGTCCGGCGGGGTGTCCAGGGCGATCACATACAACCCCGCGTCACGGGCCTTCTTGATCGCATCGACGACGGCGGGACCGTTCGGGGTGATCAGGATGCCCTTGTCGCCCTTGGAGATGGCGTTTTCGATGGCCTGGATCTGGGTGTCCTCGTCGCCGTCGGACTTGCCCGCGGCAAGCTTCAGGTCGATGTTTCCGCCCTCTGCTGCCTTCTTCGCACCGTCTTCCATGGCGACGAAGTACGGGTTGGAGGTGGTCTTCACGATCAGCGAGACGCCGATCTTTCCTGCGGCGCCTCCGCTGGACGACGAGCTGGAGGAACTGCCTCCGCAGGCGGTCAAGCTAAGTGCGCCGAGGGTCAGGACTGCGCCGGCGGCAAGAAGGCGGGTCGCGGCCGACCTCGGGGCTTTGGAACTCAACATTGAAACTCCTGTGTTTGTGGCGCCCTTCCGGCGCTAGACAACGATGTCATGTATCATGTAACCAAGCTCACACTGTGGAGTCAAGTGTTAATCGATGATGAGGAGCAGTTCGTTGACAACGGTGTCTAATCGTTACCAATCCGATTCCGGGCGAAGGCCTCCGACGATGAAAAACGTCGCGGATCTCGCTGGAGTTGGCATCAAGACGGTCTCGAGAGTCGTGAACAACGAACCCGGGGTTTCGGAGGAAACACGCCAGCGGGTGCTCAGGGCTTCTGAACAGCTGCAGTATCACCTGGATATCACCGCGGGCAGCCTGAAACGGTCCGGACGCAAAACGCAGTCCATCGGGTTGTTGCTTCCCAGTGTGTCCAACCCCTTCAGCGGGGAGATCCACAGGGCACTGGAAGACGCACTGGCTGAACGGGGAATCGCCGTTTTCGCCTCAAGCCTGGACGACGATCCCGACCGGGAGAAAAAGCTGATTTCCGCTTTCCTGGGCCGTCGGGTGGACGGACTAGTGCTGACCCCGATCGCCAGAAGCCAGGCCTACGTCATCCCGGAACACTCACGGAACCTGCCCATGGTGTTCATCGACCGCGAGCCGGTAGGCATAGAAGCTGACGCGGTCGTCACGGACAACGAGGTGGGCGCCGCGAAGGCGGCCGCACACCTCATCCGCCACGGCCACACCAGACTGGCCTACCTCGGAGACCGCACCGACATCCAGACCGCAACGAAACGCCGCACGGGGTTCCTGGAGGAAATCGGCAGGGCCGGCATTGCAACCTCGACCATCCCGGTGCGCAACGGACTTCACGACGAGGAGACCGCCCTCCGGGCAGCGCTCGAGCTGCTCACCTCGGAGAACCCTCCCACGGCGATCTTCTCGAGCCAGAACCTGGTCACCTTCGGTGCCATGCGCGCGCTGAAGTCCCTCGGGTTGCACCACAGCGTTGCCCTGATCGGATTTGACGACTTCACCCTGGCCGACATGATGGAACCCGGGATCACCGTCATTGCCCAGCACCCTGAGCGCATCGGCAGGACCGCCGCGGAGCGGATCCTTGCCAGAATCGATGGTGACGACGGCGCCCCGAAAACCTACATCGTCCCGTCGGAACTGATCCCCAGGGGATCCGGCGAGATCCTGCCGCTGACCTAGCAGCCAAGACTTCGGAACAACCCGACACCAACCAAGCAAAGGACCCGACATGACCAAAACACTGTATGCGGAATTCACCGTCAGGCCAGGCAGCGAAGCCAGGGTGGCCGAAATGATGGCCGAGCTCACCGTCCACGTCCGCCGGGAGCCCGGGAACGTCATGTTCCTGCCCTACACCCGCGAAACCAACCCGCGGGAATACTTCGTGTTCGAGGTCTACCGTGACCAGGCAGCCTTCGAGGAACACATCAGAGCGGAATACGGCCGGAAATTCAATGCCGAACTCGCCGAGCACATCGAAGAAGACGGCTCCGTCCTGACCTGGCTTCATCCAATGGTTTAGGGCCTGGCCAAGGCCGAAAAGCGCGCAGAGGCAGGAACGAACAGAGCCTGGCTCCTCAGGATGACGGTCAGCTGGCTGCTCTCCTGGCCCAGCATAATTGCCCCGGTACGTGCATGATTCAGGGTCGGACAGCTACGGCGCCCACAACGGTGAAGTTGCGGGCGCCGCGGTCTGATCAATGCGATGGGGCGTCCGGTTATTGCCAGGCCGACTTCATCTGCTTGACGTCCAGAGAAGTGAGAACAGCATTTCCTCCGTTGGCGAAAGCTTCGATGCCTTGGCTGGACGGGTCCGGGAAGATCTGGTCTGTCAGGACGATTTTCCCGTCGTCCGCGAAGACTTCGACCGAGGACCAGTCAACCAGGATCCGGAGTTTGACCGTTCCTCCGCTTGTCGTCAGTGGCGCGGTCTGGACTCCGGGGAAGCTGGGGTTGAATCCCACGGCGCCGGACTTGGTCCGGTCAATGTAGGCCTGTCCGGACTTGTTGTCATAGCCGATGAGTGTTTCCTGGCCGGACCCGGTGCGGACTTTCAGTCCGTAGGAGCTTGCAGTACCGGCAGTGAAGGACGCCGTAATGTCGAGCGCCTTCCCTGTGGCCGGCAGGACGGTGCTTCCGGCAGGGACGGACATGTTCTCCTTGTGGACTGACGGCCCCGTAGTGAGCTGGTTGAGTTGGTTGACCGGTGTCTGCACCAGGCGGGGTGCGCCGTCGACGGTTTGGAGGGACAGCTCCCGCGGGACGGTCATGGCGCTGCGCCACGGTGAGGTGGGAATGGATCCTCCATAGTCCCAGTTGTTCATCCAGCCGATCATGATCCGCTTGCCGCCAGGGGCGTCATTGAAGGTGACACCGGCGTAGTTGTCCCTGCCGTAGTCGACCCAGTGAGCGCGTTGGACTGCGGATTGTGCCGCCGTGTCTGAGAGGGTGAAGTCGTCGGCCAGGATGTGTCCCCAGCCGCCGGTGTTGTGGTCGACGACCTGGATCTGCGCCTGCTTGCCCATCAGGTCGCTCAGGTCCCACGACGCCCAGTCCAGGTTCTCGCTGTTTGCACCCGTGGCGGAGCGCACCACCTTGCCGTCGACGACGAGATTGACGGAGGTCTGAGTGTCCCAGGGCTTGGCCGGGGCATTGGCGAAGACTATGTCGCCCACCATGAGATGGCCCCAGCCGGTGGATCCGTCGTTCTGGTCCACGACCTGGATCTGGGCCTGCTGGCCCTGGTACTTGCTCATGTCCCAATTCGTCCACGTCAGGTCAGCGCTGTTGGGGCCCGTGGTGGTTGCGACGACCTTGCCACCGACGATCAGGTTGACCGCGGTCGGGTTCGACTGGCCCCAGGGGTGGTTGCCGCCAGCGACCTGCAGGTCGATATACGGGCTGTTGACCGTGAACGTCGGGGAGGTGATGGTGCCCGTGCCGATCTCGCCTTGGGGCGCGTAGGTGTCCAGCACCTTCGGGCCGAGCTGGTTGGGCAGGCTCTCGGTCGAGGGCCCGGAGCTGGCGAACGAACCGGTGGCGGTCCAGCCGGCCCCGTAGGTGGCCCCGGAGAAGTCGTTGAACACGGTCCCGGCCGGCAGGGTGCCGAACGGGACGGTGTCGGCGGCGTAAGGGTGGTTGCCGCCGCCGACGAGGAAGTTCAGGTGGGATTTGTTGACGGTGAAGGTCTGGGAACTGAGTGTTCCGGTGGGGCCGTCACCGCCGTTGAAGCTGTTGACGAAGCCGGTTCCTTCAAAGCCTGTAACGCTGGACTGGCCCGGCAGGCTTCCTGTGGCCGGGACAGTGCCGAAGGCTGTCCCGGTGGTTTGCCAGCCATCGTAAGTACCGTTATCGAAGTTTCCCAAAGATGTCCCGGCCGGGGGGACATAGGGTTTGTCATCCGAGGTGAACTTGGTGCCGTCGAAACTTCCCGTGAAATATTGGACGCCCGAACCTCCGGCGATCCCGCCCGGGTTGAGGTTGACCGTCAGTACCCACTTCTGTTTGCCGGGGTTGGCGGGATCCGGCAGGGGGAACAGGTCAGGACATTCCCAGGCGCCGCCTGTGGCGCCTGCAGGCCCGAAATCGCTCAGATGCTTCCAGGTTTTCAGGTCTGGAGAACTGTAAAAAGTCACCTTGTGCTGGTCGGACAACACGGCTGACATTAGCCACTCGTGTCCGGCCTCGTACCAGAAAACTTTCGGGTCCCTGAAATTGTTTGACCCGATGTCCAGCACCGGGTTCCCGGAATTGTATTTGGTGAACGTCCGGCCTTTGTCCGTGCTGTAGGCGAGTGCTTGGGACTGCTTCCCGGTAGCCTTGTCGGCGGCAGTATAGATTGCCACCATGGCGGGGTTGCCCGGCTGGCCAAAGCCCGTCGTGTTGTCTTTATCGATGACAGCACTGCCCGAGAAGATCATGTTTTTGTCGTCCTGCGGAATGGCGAGCGGGAGCTGCGTCCAGTGCACCAGGTCCGTGCTGACGGCGTGGCCCCAGGACATGTTGCCCCAGGTGTCCCCCGAGGGGTTGTACTGGAAGAACATGTGGTATTCGCCTTGGTAGTAGACCAGGCCGTTCGGGTCGTTCATCCAGTTCGTCGCCGGGCTGAAGTGGAACTGGGGTCGGTATGTCTCGGAGTAGGGCGCGGAAGTTCCGACCGCGCCGGAAGCCGTAGCAGCCGCCCCGGAGGTGTCCGCGGCCAGGGCCGGGGCGGACAGCGGAAGGGCGCTGCCAGCGGTCATAGCGGCGGCGAGGATCAGGGCGTTGAGGCGTTTTTTTGATTTTGGTCGGGGTGTCAGACCGGGACCGGAATGTGTGCGGCGCACGTATTCACCTTTCGTGTCGACGGTGACAGGCAGGTAATGCCGGTTGTCGCTCGGCTAGTTGTGTGGGGGCATTGATCGACTCAAATGCTGCACTTGCGTCAGATCCACCGAACGAAGACAACGTTGTCAAAAAGGGAACCTACGGCTTGTCCACCGGACAAGTCAACAGTCAAATCCTCCGACGCCCGGCCTGGCTCAAGTGTTCGTGAACCAACTGCCCGCATGCCGGTGGAAGCCGTTGACAGCTACGAGGTAACGCGTGTAACCTCAATCACACCGCTGAAGGTAACTCGCGTTACTTGCCAACGATTGCGATAGGACCTCAGACCGAACCCTTGGTACTGCGCGCAGGATCAACGAAGACACGGAGCATTCAATGGCGAAAACCACCACCCCCCAGAAAGCCGCGGCTGTGCGGCAGCGGGGTGTCACCATGAGTGATGTCGCCCAGCACGCCGGTGTCTCCCGGACGGCGGTCTCGTTCGTGCTGAGCAACCGCGAAAACGCCAGCATTTCTGAGGAAACGCGCATCCGCATCAACGACGCCGTCCAGGCATTGGGTTACCGCCCGAATGCCGGAGCGCGCGCACTGGCTTCCCAGCGCAGTGATTGGTACGGACTCGTCACCGAGATCGTGACGGCCCCGTTTGCGGTGGACATCATCAAGGGCGCCCAGGATCAAGCCTGGCTTGACCACCGGTTCCTGCTCATCGCGCCTTCCGACCAGGCCGATGCCGTAGGACCCAACCAAGGCCTGGAAGATGCAGCAACGGAAAAGCTGCTGGAACAACGAGTGGAAGGACTTTTGTACGCGGCAACATACCACCGCGGGGTACATGTTCCGGAAAGCGCCCACGAGGTTCCCACTGTCCTGATAAATTGTTTCGACGCGGACGGGAAGCTGCCTTCGATCGTCCCGGACGAGCGCGGGGGCGGCAGGGTTGCCGTCGATCGTTTGCTCCGGGCCGGCCACAGCAGGATCGGAGTCATCAACCTGGACCCGCACATTCCCGCGGCCGTCGGGCGTTTGGAGGGTGCCCGCGAAGCACTCGCCGGCGCCGGGCTCGAACTGGATCCGGAGCTGGTGGTGTCCGGGCATGCGACGGCGGATGGAGGCTACGAGGCGGCGTGCCAAATCCTGGATCGTTATTCCCAGCAGGACAGGCCGACCGCACTGTTCTGCCTCAATGACCGCATGGCGATGGGCGCTTATGACGCCATCAAGGAACGGGGACTGACCATCCCCGGTGACATCGCCGTGATCGGCTTCGACAACCAGGAACTGATCGCGGCCTACCTCAGGCCAAAACTGACCACGGTTGCGTTGCCCTTCGAAAAAATGGGCGCACTGGGAGTCCAGACGCTCGCAGCTCTCACAGCAGGACAGCCGATCACTGCCGACCAGCAATTGGTCGACTGTCCGCTGCTAGAACGCTCTTCGGTCTGACCGCGAAATCAAGTTTCGAAGAGCAAACCCTTACCCACCCCTTCACCTTGCTGATGAAGATAGGAAAGAGATACCCATCATGACACAACCCCGACTCTTGAGGTCTGCCCGCATTGCAGCGGCCGGACTGGCTGTGGGTGCAATGCTGCTGACCGGCTGCGCTGCCACTGTCAACAAGTCCGCCGGCACCGACGCCGGAGCCAACGCGAACGCCTTCCTGACCATCCCGCGTGAGGACATGAGCACCTTCGACCGTAACTTCAACCCCTTCGCCCCCACTGTGAACCCCATGGTCCAGCAGGCCATCTACGAACCCCTACTGGTCTTCAACCCGGCCAAAGGCAACACCGTCCCCTGGCTGGGCGCCTCCTGGGACGCTGCCAAGGACGGCAAGTCCGTCACCTTCACCCTGCGTGACGGCGTGAAGTGGTCCGACGGGCAGCCTTTCGTCGCCGATGACGTGGCCTACACCTTCCAGCTGCAGAAGAAGCTCAAGGGCGGCTTCGAGTACCTGGATTCCGTCACTCCGGCGGGCACCGACAAGGTGACATTCACCTTCAACAAGCCCTGGTCCCCCGCGCTCTATGAGATCGGGCAGCTCCCCATCCTCCCCAAGCACATCTGGTCATCCATCGCCGATCCGGCGAAGGACACCAACGCCAACCCCGTGGGAACCGGCCCCTACACCCAGGTGGACAGCTTCCAGTCCCAGTCCTTCGTGCTGAAGAAGAACCCGAACTACTGGCAGCCTGACAAGCAGAAGATCGCCGGCATCAAGATGCTGGCGATGTCCGGAAACGATGCCGCCAACCTGGCCAGCGTCAACGGCGATGTGGACTGGTCCACCCAGTTCATCCCGAACATCGAGAAGACCTTCATCTCAAAAGACAAGGACCACCGCCACTTCTGGTTCCCGCCGACGGGCGCCATGATCAACTGGCAGTTGAACACCAGCAAGGCGCCGTTCAATGACGCGACGGTGCGCAAGGCCCTGAGCATGGCGGTTGACCGTGACCAGGTCACCAAGATCGGCATGAGCGGGTACGCCACTCCGGCCGACTGCACAGGCCTCTCCGGCAACTACGCGAGCTGGAAGAACGCCGATGTGGCGAACAACTGCACTTGGACCAAGCTGAATGTCGACGAAGCGAACAAGATGCTCGACGGCGCCGGCTACCCCAAGGGCGCGGACGGCAAGCGCACCCTCAAGGACGGCAAGCCTTTCGAGTTCAAGATCTCCGTGGGCGCCAGCTCCTCCGACTGGCTCTCCGTGGCCAACGTGATCTCCCAGAACCTCCAGGCCATCGGCGTGACCGCCAAGGTGGACTCCCCTGACTGGGCCTCCGTCGTCTCCGGCTACGAGCAGGGAACGTTCGACACCGGCATCGTCTGGAGCGCGAACGACCCCAGCCCGTTCAAGTACTTCAGCTCCACCATGGGCACATCCACCGTCAAGCCGGTGGGCGCCAAGGCCACCGAGAACTACCACCGTTTCGGCGATCCAAAGGCCGATGATCTCCTGCAGCAGTTTGCTTCTGCTGGCGACGAAGGCGCACAGAAGCAGATCGCGAACCAGCTTCAGGCGGAATACAACGCGGTGGCCCCGACGGTTCCGCTGTTCTCCGGCCCCGAATGGGGCGACTACACGGACGTTCACTTCACGGGATGGCCCACTCAGGACAACCCCTACGCAACGCTCTCTGACCGCTCCCCCACCACGGTCCTGGTCCTGACCACCCTGGAACCGCGCAAGTAGCCGGCGCCACTTCTCGGCCGGTGGCTGCAGTTGCCATATTCCGGTTCCCACCGGCCGAGAACCTTTTCATCTTTCCCGCCCGGGACCATTGTCGTCCCGGACCCCGCCTTTCCCGAACGGAGCAACCGTGCGCTTCATCCTGCGCCGCCTGGGTTTTTACCTGATCGCCTTCTGGGCCTCCATCACCCTGAACTTCCTGCTCCCGCGTTTCATGCCGGGAGACCCCGTCTCACGCATGTTCGCCCGTACCCAGGGCAAGATGCAGCCCGAACAGATCGAAGCCCTGCGCAAGATGCTCGGCGTGGATACGCGGCCGCTCTGGGAACAGTACGTCGACTACATGCACAACATCCTGACCGGCCAGATGGGTGTCTCCATCTCGCGTTTCCCCACCCCGGTCACCGAGGTCATCGCCAGCCAGATCGGCTGGACCCTTTTGCTGGGCGGAACCGCCCTGGTGTTCGCCGCCATCATCGGCAATCTCCTCGGCATGCTGGCCGCCTGGCGGCGCGGCGGCGCGATCGACTCCGCCCTGCCGCCGCTCCTGATCTTCATCGGATCCTTCCCGTACTTCTGGCTGGCCATGGGAGCCCTGTACCTGTTCGGTGTAGTCCTGGGCTGGTTCCCGATCCGCCACGCTTTCACGGATGGTCTGGAGCCCGCGTTTACCTGGGAGTTCATCGGCGACGTCGGTGCTCACCTTGTGCTCCCGGCGCTGACGATCGTCCTGGTGTCCATCGGCGGCTGGATGCTCGGCATGCGGAACACCATGATCGCCACGAACGCCGAGGACTACATCACCATGGCCGAGGCCAAGGGTCTCCGGCCGGGCCGCATCATGCTCCGCTACGCGGCAAGGAACGCCATGCTCCCGTCGGTCACGAGCTTCGGCATGAGCCTGGGCTTCGTGGTGGGTGGTGCAATGCTGACCGAGGTGGTGTTCGCGTATCCCGGCGTCGGCTACCAACTCCTCAACGCCGTCCAAGGCCTCGACTACCCGCTTATGCAGGGCCTGTTCCTGACCATCACCGCCGCCGTGCTGCTGGCGAACTTCCTCGTGGACATCCTCTACGTCCGCCTCGACCCGCGTGTGCGCAGCAACTGAGGGATCCATCATGACAACCGCAATTCTCAAGCAGCCCACTGAGCCCACGGCTGCCCGCAAGCCCAACCGCAGTTTCGTCCACGGACTTATCACCAACAAGAAGGCCCTGGTGGGCATGATCGTGATGCTCGTGTTCATCGCGCTTGCGTTGCTGGCCCCCGTGCTGTTCCCCGGAGACCCATCGCGGATCACCGCGATGGCCTCGCTGGAACCGTCTCCCGAGCACTGGCTCGGCACCACGGCCAAAGGCCAGGACGTGCTTGCCCTGACTGTCCATGGCTCCCGCAGTTCCTTGTTCGTCGGGTTGACTGTGGGCTTCGCATCCACCTTCATCGGCATTTTGGTGGGCCTGGCGTCGGCGTACTTCGGCAAGTTCATTGACGAAGCACTGTCCCTGGTGACCAACGTCTTCCTGCTCCTGCCCGGGCTCCCGCTCCTTGTCATCCTGGCAGCTTTCCTGCCGCCGGGTTTGGGCACGGTAATCCTTGTGCTCGTGGTCACCGGCTGGGCTGGGTCGGCACGTGTATTGCGCTCCCAGGCGTTGTCCATCCGCTCAAAGGACTTTGTGGCCGCGGCCGTGGTGTCCGGCGAACGGGCGGGCCGCATCATGTTCCGCGAGATCCTGCCGAACATGGCATCGATCGTCATGGGAACCCTCCTCGGCTGCGTGATTTACGGCATCGGCGCCCAGGCAGGCCTGGAGTTCCTTGGCCTGGGTGACGTGAGCACCGTTTCCTGGGGCAACAACCTCTTCTGGGCCGGCAACGAGGGAGCCCTACTGACCGGCAGCTGGTGGGTCTTTGTTCCCTCGGGTGTCTGCATCGCGCTGGTCGCGTTCGCACTTGCGCTCATCAACTACGCCGTGGACGAGGTCACTAATCCGCGGCTGCGGAAGATCAAAACCCCAAAGAATACCGAAAGGAGCGCCGCCAAGTGACAGTCTCCCAAGTTTCCTTCGGCTCCCACGAGCCCGTTCTCGACGTCAAGAACCTCACCGTCAAGTACATCGGCGACACCCGCTCCACCACCGCCGTCGACCGTGTTACCTTCAGCATCGGCACCGGTGAGGTGTTCGGGCTGGCGGGCGAGTCCGGCTGCGGCAAGTCGACCATCGCCAACTCGATCATGCGGCTGCTCAAGGACCCCGCAAAAATCGCCGCCGGCAGCATCTCCTTCGGCGGCAAGGACGTCCTGGCCATGAGCCCGGAGGAACTGCGGCGTTTCCGCTGGCAGGACGTGGCGATGGTCTTCCAATCGGCCATGAACTCGCTGAATCCGGTGCTCACCATCGGCGAGCAGATCGTGGACATCTTCACCACACACGCCGGCTACTCCCGCAAGGAATCCCTCCGACGCGCGGGCCAGCTGCTGGAACTTGTCCGGATCGACTCCGCTCGACTCACGTCCTACCCGCACCAGCTTTCGGGCGGCATGCGCCAGCGTGCGGTGATCGCGATGGCCGTGGCGCTCAAGCCGTCCCTCCTGATCCTCGACGAACCCACCACCGCCCTAGACGTGGTGGTGCAGCAGGAAATCATGGCCCAAATCAAGGAACTCCAACGCGAACTGGGATTCTCCGTCCTCTTCATCACCCACGACATGTCCCTCATGGTGGAGCTGTCGCACCGCATGGCCGTGATGTACGGAGGCCGGATCGTGGAGACCGCGAAAGCCCAGGACGTCTACGCCAACCCTCGCCACCCCTACACGCAGGCACTGATGGGTGCGTTCCCGCCGCTGACCGGTCCGCGGGTTCCGCTGACCGGACTGCCCGACGGCGTGAAGTTCCGGAACATCCCCGACCTCACCGAAGCAGCACCCGGCCATTTCGTGGCTCCGTTTGGTGCCGACGCTGAAGCAGCCGTCCTGGAAGGAGCCGCACGATGAGCCACGCTGTGCTGTCATCCCAGCGCCCCTCCGCCGACACAGAAGCTACGGCCCTCGAGGTCCGCGGACTAGGAAAGTCTTTCGCAATAGGTGGTTTGTTCTCCCGGGAGTCCGTCCGGGCCCTGCACGGCGTAGACCTGACCATTGGCCGCGGAGAAATCGTGGCCCTCGTGGGAGAGTCCGGGTCGGGTAAGAGCACCCTGGCCCGCTGCGTTGCCCGGCTCGAGAAGCCGAGCGCCGGGGAGATCCTGCTTGACGGCGTCGACGTCCTCAAGCGCGACCGCTTCCAGGCATCGAGAGCGTTCCGCTCCCAACTTCAGATGGTCTTCCAGGATCCGTTCGGCTCGCTGAATCCTGCCCATAGAGTGGAGCACTTCCTGCGGAGGTCGCTAGCGATCCATCGGAAGGGCGGCAGCTCCGAGACTGAGACACAGCGGCGACTCGAGGAGCTTATGACCACCGTGGGCCTGCAGGCCGACATGTTGAACTCCTACCCGCACGAGCTCTCCGGCGGGCAGCGCCAGCGAGTCGCGATCGCCCGGGCCCTCGCCGTGGAACCACAGGTCATCCTCGCCGACGAACCCACCTCCATGCTGGATGTTTCGGTCCGGATCGGCGTGCTGAACCTGATGCGCAAACTCCGCGATGAGCAGGGAATCTCCATGCTTTACATCACACACGACCTCGCTTCGGCCCGATACCTCGCGGACCGGACGGCCGTCATGTTCGCGGGAGAGCTCGTTGAAGAGGGCGAGTCCTTGGACCTCCTGGCCAACCCGGCCCACCCGTATACGCAACTGCTGGTCTCAGCCGTCCCGGATCCGGCCCGGGCGGGCTCCTACGATCCCGTCCGCCGGGCCGAGCTGCGACAGGCTGTGATGGCTTCTACCAGCTGCGCTTTCGACGGCGACCCAAACCAGGCCTGCTCGGCCGAGGAACCCGTTCGCCACGGTGTGGGCAACCCCGAAAACCGCCACTGGGTGCGCTGCCACCTCTACCGCCCGCAGGCTGGAACCGGCGGCCACGCCCTGGCAACTGAACCTACGGACAGCAAGGCCTCCGCATGACTGAATCGACGCACCCGCTCGGCACCGTCCCCCAGGACGAACTGATTGCACGCGCCGATGCGGACCCCCTTCGGCCGCGCTTCCATTTCGTGTCCCCGGCCGGTTGGCTGAACGACCCCAACGGCGTGAGCCAGTGGAACGGCACCTATCACCTCTTCTACCAGTACAACCCCGAAGGCGCCTTCCACCACCGCATCCAGTGGGGCCACGCCACCAGCACCGACCTCGTCCACTGGATGGACCAGCCGGTGGCACTGGAACCGTCCGCAGGTCCGGACGCCGACGGCTGCTGGTCGGGGGTGTTGGTGAACGACGGAGGAACACCCACCTTGGTGTACTCGGGCCGGCTGGGCAAGCAGGAGTTGCCCTGCGTTGCCGTCGGATCCGCAGACCTCCTGAGCTGGAGCAAAATTCCTCAGAACCCGGTCATCGCAGCTCCACCGGCCGGAGTGGACATCACGGCGTATCGCGATCACTGCGTATGGCGCGAGGGTTCCATCTGGCGGCAGTTGGTGGGATCGGGCATCCGTGGGCGCGGCGGCACGGCGTTCCTGTACGAGTCGGAGGATCTGCGCGCCTGGGAATACATCGGGCCCCTGTTCATCGGCGACGCCTCACAGGGCGATCCTGCCGATTCCGATTGGACCGGGACCATGTGGGAATGCGTGGACCTGTTCCGGGCACGCGGGGGATCGTTGGGTACGGTTCCTCCTTCTGGCGACGCGCCCGACGTGCTGGTCTTTTCAGCATGGGACGACGGCGACACCAGACACCCGCTGTACTGGACCGGTCGCTATTCGGAAAACTCCTTCGAGCCCACCGGGCTGCATCGGCTCGACTACGGTGGACAGTTCTTCTATGCGCCGCAGTCATTCCAGGATGAGTCCGGCCGACGCATCATGTTTGGTTGGCTTCAGGAGGGCCGCAGCAATGCCGCGATGGTGGAGGCCGGGTGGTCGGGCGTCATGAGTTTGCCGCGCGTCACAACCGTGGCCGACGACGGAACCCTGGTGTTCGCGCCCGTGCCTGAAATCGAGAAGCTGCGCCGGGACCATGTGGGCCTGTCGGAACAGGAATTGGTGCCCGGGGCACCTGTGCCTACCGGGGTGACCGGCAGCCAATTGGACCTCGAACTGGATGTGCAGCTCGAGCCGGGTGCTGTGCTGCGACTGGGCTTGCTGGGATCGGCTGACGGTGGCGTCTCCGGTAAATCCAAGGAGAAAACAGTGATCGAGCTGTGCCGGACTACTGAAGGCGACGGCCAAGGCACACTCCGCCTCGACCGGGCTCAGAACAGCCTCGATCCAACCGTTGACGTCGACGACAAGTCCGGACCGCTCCCGATGCCCGACGGCCGGGTGCACCTGCGCGTCCTGGTGGACCGATCCGCCGTCGAAATTTTCGCCAACGGCAAGCCGCTCACCGCCCGCGTTTACCCGACCCTGGCCGGCGAGCACGTGAGCCTGACCGCCGAGGGTACCGTGAGGCTGCTCTCCTTCGATGCCTGGACCATGGCTGAGATCTTTGGAGGAGCCCGGGCCCTCTTCCCCTAATTCAGGATCCGACCTCTCCCGCCTTTGGATTCATGTCCACATCGCTCTATCACCTAAGACATCCAGCTCATGGCCGGGGCATCCCGCCGCGAAGCGGACGCACGACCTATACACGAGCAACTGCTAACACCAGCATCCGTCCAGCCGGCGAACAGCGCCCCGTGCCGTTCGCCGGCTGGATGGCCGCACCCACCCTTCCTCAGGAAGACGAAATGAAATGAGACTTTGATTCATGACCGCGGTAACCGCGCCCACACGTGAGGCTTTCCGGCCGGCGATGCATTACGCCAGCAAGGACACCTGGCTCAATGACCCCAACGGCCTCATCTACTACGAGGGTAATTACCACCTCTACTACCAGAACAACCCCTTTGGGAATGTCTGGGGAAACATGTCCTGGGGGCACGCCACCTCCACCAACCTCATGACGTGGACAGAGCAACCCGTCGCTATTGCCTGCGACGATTACGAGGACATCTTCTCCGGCAGCGTCGTTTACGACCAGCACAACACCAGCGGACTCGGCGACGGAACTGTTGCACCCCTGGTCGCCATCTACACAAGTGCCTACAAGGAGAACTCACGGCACGCCGGGATCCAGGCCCAGTCACTCGCGTGGAGCACGGACGGTGGCTACACCTGGTCCAAGTACCACGGAAACCCGGTCCTGAACCGCAATTCCGCGAACTTCCGCGACCCGAAGGTGTTCCGCTACAACGGCCCGGCCGGCGCCTATTGGGTAATGGTCGCTGTCGAGGCACTGGATTTCACGGTCGTGATGTACCGTTCCGATGACCTGAAGAGCTGGGACTACCTCAGCAGTTTCGGGCCGGCCAACGCTACTGGCGGAGTCTGGGAATGTCCTGACCTGTTTCCTCTGCCACTTGACGGGAACGAGGACCTGATCCGATGGGTCCTGACCGTTAACCTCAATCCCGGCGGCCCAAACGGAGGATCTGCGGGACAGTACTTCGTTGGCGAATTCGACGGCGTGACGTTCAGGTCCGAAACCACGGTCACTGAAGGCGACCAGGATCCGGCGCGCCTGACCGAGTATCACTGGCTCGACTGGGGCCGGGACTACTACGCTGCCGTTTCCTTCAGCAACGTTCCGGACGGTCGCCGGCTCATGATGGCCTGGATGAACAACTGGCAGTACGGCAACGACATTCCAACCTCCCCGTGGCGAAGCCCCATGTCGCTTGTACGCGAGGTCTCGCTGGTCACCTCTGAAGGGACACCGCACCTCACCCAGCAGGCAGTGATTGACCCCGCAGCGCTTACCCGCACAGTTGCCTACACAGAGCTCGACGTCGATGGCATCCGTTCCGTGGCAGGCGGGGGCGCCGTGCAACTCATCGAGATAACCTTTGTGCCCGGTTCCGCAGATGAATTTGGCCTCGTGATCCGCGGCAACGGCAACGAAGGTACAAGGATCGGCATCCGTCCGGGTGACGGCAGACTGCTCGTGGATCGAACGGTCTCGGGCAACACCGCGTTCCACGGCGCCTTTTCATCGATCGACACCGCGCCCCTGCGTGCCATGGATGGAGCGTATAGCCTGCGCATTTTCGTTGATCACTGCTCTGTGGAGATCTTCGCCCAAGACGGAGAAGTCACCCTCACCGAGCTGATCTTCCCAGACCCCTCCGGCACCGGCGTGTCGCTGTACACCACCGGAGGAACCGCAAAGGTCGCTTCGCTCAGGCTCACCACCCTCGCCTGACCATGGCTACCCAACCGCCGGATGGTTTCAAACCCACCCAATCAACGCAACGGGTGGACGACGGCGACGCAGCTTGCGGGCCAGGGGACGCGCCTGAAATAGAGAGTCCCCTGGCGCGCGTGGGTTTGAACGCCTTGCCGCTGCCGTGTCACCAAGGCAGCGTTCCTGGCATCCCTTGAACCATTCGTCCTGCAGACCGAAGACAACCCCACCGGCTGTCCCTCATCGGTATTCGACGGCATCCGAAGCGCTGCTATCGAGGACCGCTACGCCTGGTTCACCAACTTCTACTGAGACTTCTTCAACACGGACAATTTCCTCGCCACCCGCCTCAGCGAAGAGGCGCTGCGTAACGCATGGAACGTGGCCGGCGGCTCGTCCTGGTACGCCTCCTTCGCCGCCCTCGATTCATGGCTGACGGACTTCCGCACCGACGTCGAACAGGTCAACGTCCGGCCCTGATCGTTCACGGCACGGACGACCGCATCCTGCCCATCGACTCGACCGGACGCGAGTTCACCAAGCGCCTCCCGTCCGCCGAGTATGTGGAGATCCAAGACGCACTGAACTACGACAAGGAACTACCTGGAATTCCCCGCACGGCGGCCCCTTGCCGTCCCCAGAACGCCAACTCCAGCAGCAACCAGGATCAAGATCCCGCCGAACACGTACGGAACCCAGTTGATGTCATCGGAAACTTTGGACACGTCCGCCGCTACTACCGCAGCGTGGTCGGGCTTCGGCGTGACAGTAGGCATAGGGGTCGCCCTCGCAGGAGTCGGACCGGTCAAGGTCTGATCGGGAACCTTTGGGACTTCGAACGGTGCCACGACGGCGGAATCCGCTTCCGTCCGTGTCGCGGGGGTCAGGCTGGTGAACGCCAACGGCTTCGGAGTCACTACCGCTACCGGCTGGACCGGTGCCGGAGACACGGGTTCCGAGGTGACAGGAGGATAAACCGGGATGATCGGAACTGCCGATTCCACGATGAACGTGGCCTGGATGACATCACCGTTTGTGGTCCTCAGCGTCAGCGTATACGTTCCAGGGCTATTCACCCGATAAGCATTCTCACTATTGTGCGTACCGAACGTGCCATCTCGCTCTGCCATGGTTCGGAAGACACCGACGTTGGGGATGGTGATCACTAGGAGCGCGTCGGGATCGAAGCCGCTGCCGGTGAGCCGTACATAGCCTCCTGCGGTCACCACCGGGGTCACTGTAATCACTGGCGTGACCCTAGGCACCACCGTGATGACGGTGCTGGAGACCCGCTTGCCGTCTTCCGAGGTAGCCGTGATAGTACGAGGACCGGTCGGCGCATTGAAAGGCATCCATGGCGTGAACGCGAACATACCATCCGGTCCCACGAATTGAGTGGCGATGACGGCTCTGTTCATGTCGACGGTGACCATCTCACCTGGTCTGTAATCGGAGACCGTGATAGTGAACGGTTCCCCTTGTTGCACCTCGGCCTGAGCAAAGGTGACGGGGTGGAAGACATACCCCGTCACGGTAGCGGTGGCGGAGAGAACGCTGGAGCCTGCGTACGCCTTGATGCTGTGATCACCGACGGGAGTATCGCGTGAGGTCCCGATATCTACAGCGAGCTTGCCGTCGGCATCGGTGTAGATGGTCTCCTTCCGTACATCATCCATGAAGAGCGATACCTGGGCATTCGGCCGGAAGCCGCTGCCGGTGACCACAATCGGTGCGATCTGCTCCGCCGGAGCGATGGGGTCCAGCTTGGCATTCGGGTGGACGTTGTCGATGATGGTGACCGTGGTGCTCGCGAAGGTGTTGTAGACACCGGTTGCGGTGATAGTCACCGTGACTCCGACCTGGAGCCACGTTCCACCATCGACCGGAATGGAGGCCGTTAAGGCGCCGCTGGCATCGGAGGTCACCACCGTCCCGGGGAAGGATGGTGATGCTGTCACTACCACCTGGGAGTTCGGCACGAAGCCGGTTCCATTGACGATGATCTTGTCGTTGTTGGCGACTGCCGATACCGTCGGACTGAGCGACGGCATATATGCGTCGACCGTGGAGGTGACCGTCTTGGTGGTGCTCCGATCGGTAAGAGGGTCCGTGACCGATGAACTCAGCGAGGATGGAAGCGGGTTCGAGGCGGCAGCCTTGATGGAAGCCACAGGAGCAGCAACAGGTGCAAGCTTCGCCGGCGTCGGCGTGGGAGCAGTCTGGGGCGTAACAGCGGCACCAGACTTGACCGCCGCCGAAGTGGTCGGAACGGGAGTCGGGGCCGCGATTGTGGTCCCCTGAGCCGGGGTTGGAGCAGGCACCCCGGCAGCCACCGCCGCTGGCGCGGCGATCATGCCGGGCACGACGAGTGCAGCCCCAGCCACGACACCCAAGGTCACGCGTCGAAAGCTCCTCGTCTGATTCACCAAAGAACTGACAGGGCTGGCAACAATTATTCTCAATTTTCCCCCAATATCCACGAAGCCCAAAAACTGTCCATGTACGAATTCAAAACGGGCAACAGACCGATTCATTGAGAATCGTATCGGGACGCCGTCGGTCACGGTACGAATCCCGTTGTTCGCGCAACATCTCGTCCGTCGTGTCTCGGTTTCGGAGCACACCCTGCTGCCCCGGGATCCGCCCGGAGCCGGCGAGCTGATGATCCATTATCGGCGAGTGGTTCGGCCGCCAGAACGACTATGGCAGTCTAAACCCCGTCGTAATACAGGGTTTGGCCAGGGAAACAGATAGCGACAACAGTTGGGGCACGTCGTCCTGAACGGTAGATAAAAGTAGATGTCCGGCTAAATTCGTATGAGTTGACTGGAACGAATTCGAGCGCTTTCAACACTCGAACCCGCAATAGGTGAAACTCTGTCAACAGGCAGGGGCCAAAAGCCCCTGATCTGCGAAAACACTGTGCCCAAGCTGGGACTCGAACCGGCTTCCAACCCGCAAAAAAGACTGGGAAGTCCGGAAAATATTCTGAGTACGGTCCGAACCGGCACCGACATAGCCGAGTCCGACGGCAAGAGTGCGCACATAGTGCACACGCGATTTTCCGGCTTTGGGCCCGCTTCCCGGCCACGATCGAGTTACTCAAACATACGGGTACGGGTTGCCGCCTCAGGCGATCTGGATCCGTTCGTCGCCGAGTTCAACCTCCGCACGAAGCCGGCAACCGACCGCATCAGCATATTTCCGCAGTGTGCCGAACATGGCGCGCTCGATGTCACAGTGTTGGACACAGGACAACACCCTGTTCTGGCTGACGCACAGTCGCGTAGCCAACTCGACCTACGTCAGGTCCGATGCCTCAGGGAGCCTCTGAAGCCGATACGCCCGGACCTGATCAAGCAGCTGGTTCTTATGGGCTTCCACCATTTCGCGGTCAACAGGCCTCTTGTCCAAGAATTCCTCCAATGAATTCGCCACCACGATGCCTCCTTTCCGCATCCCGTTCCTGAATCGGGCCGAGCCGCGAGCTCAGGCGCCCCCAAGGCGCTTCAACAACCCCGCATCGTGGCGCAGCACAAAGTCCAAGCCAGCACTGACATCAGGACCAGAGCCGCGACGAGAGTCCAAATCGGCCCCTTGGCTGACAACGTCCGGTGTGGAGGCGTGGGCCTCGTCAGCCGACTGACCCGCCCGACGGACGCTGTCTTCTGGAAGAGGCCGGTTCATACCCACGCCCGATCGTACCAACGCATCAAGGAACACAGTTCGTTGACGGACAAGTTCAACCGGCCATTGCTGACACCATTCGGTGACATAATGAAATGGTGAAGGAGGACGTTTGACGAACATGACCAGCATCGACACACCGGCGGCGGCCGGTTCGATCATCCGCGCCCGGCGCCAGGAACGAGGGCTTTCACAACAGTCGCTCGCAGAGGCAAGTGGTGTTTCACGGAAGTTCATCGTTGACCTCGAAGCCGGTCACGAACGCGCCGAACTCGGCAAGACCATGGCCGTCCTCCACACACTCGGGCTCTCGCTAACCGCCTCCGACCCTATGCCCCGCGGCAGCGACTACGACCCGGCACGGCGGGACTACGCCGAAACTTTCACACAGCTGATCGGCTCGGGGGACTTCGAATTCGCCATCAAAATGCTCGCCGACTACGCCACCGCCTCCCTCAAAGCCGGACGGCCGCTCCTCCAACGCAGCCCCCGACTCAAGGACCCGCACTGGTCCGCCGCCCTGGCAGGGATCACCAACTACACCGCACACCGGCTCGGGCAACCCGCCCCGTCCTGGACCAAACGCGTCAAAGCACTCAAAGAGGCGTGGATGCCGGCCGAGTCCTACCGACACGTCCGGGAACCCATGAAACAACTCACCATGTCCGAAACACCCGCCGAACTCGCCGCCCTGAACGTCTTCATCCGCGAACGCAGCCTGGCCACCGCATGAGCGGCGGAGAACTCACCGCCGATCAAATCCGTGCCCTCCTCCACGAACTCGGCCGGCGCCTGCAAGCCCAAGGTGTCCACGGTGACATCAAACTCGTCGGCGGGCGCCGCACTCATCCTCCAAGGAATCGGCAACCGCCCCACCGCCGACATCGACGCCAGCTACGCCGACCCCACCACCGTCAACGCGATCGTCACGGAAATGGCAGCTGAATACGATCTTGCACCGGATTGGCTCAATTCCAACGCAGCTGCCTTCGTCCCCGACAACGCCGCCTGGGTGACCCTGGAACAAACCGACGGACTCACGATCCAGGCGGCGGACACCGTAACGCTCCTAGCCATGAAAATCGCCGCCGAACGCGACAAAGACACCCTCGACATCGCCCGCCTCCTTCGCCGGCTCAACATCACCAACCCCGACGACGCCATCGACCTCGGCGACCACTCCATCCCCCTGGCCGCAGGCCGGGACAACTACCTCATAGTCGTCGACGACGCCCTCGACGCAGCCGCAACCCTCGAGCCCAACGATTAATCTCCCAGACCAGCCCTCCAGAAAGCGTCTCAACCCGGCCCGCGTTTGGATAACCATCGCAGACATCGAGGCGAGCAGTCGCCTGAGCCCGCTTAGCGGGCGGAAACCCTTTCTGCCAAGAAGACACCCCTGACACAAGCCGTACAGAGGGCTGTGCTGAGACCTTCTCGGCCGGCATGATCTTCCCGCCTCCCGGACTATGTGCTCGTTGACGAGCACATAACATGCCTGCGAATTCCGGCTGGCGAGTTCCGTTCCCGGACAACCGTCGCCCATCCGCAAGTTCCACGAGTTGTTGCATCCTGCATTCACGAATCATGACCGGCTGGTTTCGTCCGGAGACGCTTATCGGGCACCCCTGTGGAGGGAGCTCCATCTCCGGCAGGCGTTCGATGCCGGCAACGTGGCACTGCTCACCTCAGCCGACACGAAGGGTAACCTCCCGCCATTGTCAGAAGAACCTGCAGGTTCCGGCGCATATTCTGAGATCAGCCGTATCCGCTCCTGAAGGAAGCCATGCCCGACACCTCACGTCCCTTACGCAAACTTGGATTCCTCACTATCGGCCTGTTCGATCCAGCGGATCCCGCCTCGGGCCACGAATCCACTTTGCAGATCATCGAACTTGGCGAAGGCCTCGGATTCGACAGCGCGTGGCTGCGGCACCGTCATCTGCAGTTCGGAATCTCCTCCCCCATCGCGATGATGGCCGCCGCCAGCCAGCGCACCTCACGGATCGAGCTTGGAACCGCTGTAACCCCGCTGGGCTGGGAAAACCCCTTGCGCCTTGCCGAAGACCTGGCCACCGTGGATCTGCTCGCCGGGGGACGCATCAATCCGGGGCTGAGCGTGGGTGAACCGATGCACTACGACACACTGAAGCACGAGCTGTACCCGGATTCCTCCGAGTTAGAGGATTTCAGCTACGGGCGTCTGAACCGATTTGCCCGGCTGATCGCGGGGGAAAAGGTTCGGGACTTTTCCGGCAGGCAGGGTGTAGTCGAGGAATTCTCCAACCGCGTCGAGCCGCACTCTGCCGGGCTCCGGGATCGCCTTTGGTATGGGGCGGCCAGCAGGAAATCGGCCGTCTGGGCCGGGGCAAACGGCTTCAATCTGCTCTCCAGCAGCGTCATCTTTCCGGAAGCGGATCAGGAACCGGACTTTGCCCGAATCCAGCAGTCGCAGATTCGCGCCTTCCGTGAAGCCGCTGAAACGTCAGCCCAGGCGCACGGACAGGCCCGTGTGTCGCAGGGCCTGGTGGTCATCCCAACTGATTCGGCATCGCCGGGTCAGCGGGAGAAATACCAGCGGTATGTTGACGAACGAACTCCCCGCACACGGGCGCCACAGGGGGCAAGGGGCATGCTGTTCGCCGCGGATCTGATCGGTACCAGCGACGAGATCGCCGAGCAGCTATACGCACACGCAGGATTCCAGGAAGTCGACGAGGTGGCGTTTGCGCTGCCCTTCAGCTTCGACCACGAGGATTACATCCAGATCCTCACCGACATCGCCAGCAAGCTCGGTCCAGCCCTGGGATGGACTCCAGCTGAAGTCCGGCGCGACCCGCAGTAGGCGTCACGGCCTTCGATCGACCACACGTTGGGCAATCCTGGGCGGCTGTGCGCTGCCGAGTCGCGGTGCTCCCAGTCGTCAGAGCAGTCCCACGAGCGCGGCCTGACTCCCGCTCACACTGTTCTCGGGGTTGTGGATTCCTTGGCTGACAAGCGACAGTTCCAGAAAGGATGCAAGCGAAAATGACCGCCGTTGCAGTCCCTCCGCGCAAGAAATCGCCATCTCCCACTGCCCAAGGACGAAGACGACGCACAGGGGCGCACCGCAGGGTGGATATGAAACCACCCCTGCCCGACACCTGATCCCAAACACCGGCACCCCGCGCCGGATTTTATGCACTACGGACCCGAGGCAAGGCCTTGGACTCCGTATTGCATAGAGCACGCATCCGGTCAAAGAGGGCTGAAGGCCGTTAGCAGGCAGCCGTGGCCTGGACCAGTTCACCGCTTCCGCAGCCTCGACAGATGACATCTCCTCGGCCATCATCTGCCGGCACTGCCGCACCTTCGTCCCGCCCAGACCAAGCTTTTGATCCACTGATTGCAAAGTCGAAGCAGGGCAGGCCAGGCCGGATCAACGCATGGTGCCTGCCCGGGCTCGCTCAGGAGGTACCGGCCCGGCCCTTTGCATCACCGAGCACAGCCAGGCTCCGTCCGTGTGGTGATGCGGCCTGCTAGCCTCACTCCATGCGCAGAACATCGGCACGAGGCTCAGGCACTGCCAGAGGAGAGCGCGTACTGATCCTGTCCGCAGGGGTTGGATCAGGGCACAACAGCGCGGCCGCGGCGGTACACCAGGCATGTGCCTCGCGCACTGACATCGCCGAGGTGCAGGTGCTGGACGTGCTGCAGGTAAGTAGCGTGCTCTACCGCGCACTGCTGGGGAAGGGATACTTCGTCCTGGTCGAGGGCTTACCCTGGCTGGTCGAGTGGGGTTACGACATCAGCAACCCGCCCTTCCGGCGCCGCGGCCCAATCGACCCCTGGACACGAGTGAACGCCGGTCCGGTCATCAGTGCGATCAAGAGGTTCCGACCGACCGCGATCGTGTGCACGCACTTCCTGCCCGCCCAGCTGTTGGCGTCACTGCTCCTTCGCGGCGTGGTTGACGCGAAAACCGCTGTCGTGACGACGGACTATGACTTCCAGGGCCTGTGGCTCTCCGGTGCGTTCCACATGATCTTTGTAGCCAGGGAGGAAGGGAGGGTGGAGCTGACGGCGCTCGGCCTTCCTCCCGACCGAGTCGCGGCCGCGGGCATCCCGATCAGCAAGCCGGTCGGTCCCGCGCCCGTGCGCGATCGCAACAAGCCACCGATGCTGCTGATCTCGGCGGGTGCGACCGGCGGGGACTATGCGTTCTCCGTGGTGCGTCAGACGATGCATATGCGCTCGGAATTCACGGCCACGGTCGTGTGCGGAAACAACGACGTGCTGCGGCAGCGCATCGAGAAGCTGGTGGCGACCGCCGGTGACCGCTACCGCGTGCTCGGCTTCACCACGGAGATGCCGCAGCTGCTGGGCCGCGCGGACCTGTTTGTCGGCAAGCCGGGCGGGCTCTCAGCGTCGGAGTGCATGGCTGCGGGGCTGCCCATGGTGCTTGTAAACCCCATCCCGGGGCAGGAGGTTCGCAACGGCGACTACCTGATGGAGCAAGGGGCGGCCGTCCGCTGCAACAGCCCCGCAACGATCGGCTGGAAGATCGACGAGGTGCTGCGCGAGCCCGGCCGGCTGCAGCGGATGCAGGAGGCCGCGCGGAGAACCGGCCGCCCCGACGCCGCGGCGGACGTCCTGAGCGGCCTGCTGGGCGGGCCGTCACGTCCGCTGGTCGTGACCCGCGCTGCGCAAAGGACAGTTCTTGCCGCTAGCGAGCAGCGTTTCGTTGCCACCGATCTCACAGGGCCCTCGTCGCTGGTCCGCCTGGTTGACCGGGCGACGGACAGCACCGTAGCGCTGCTGCAAGCCGAGGAGCTTTCCGACCTGCAGAAACGGTACGCGACTCCGGACAGTGGCCTGGTGCTGCGGCGCGGCCAAGCGCCTCTTTTGCTCGGCTGGGAGGAACGGCGGTTGCTTCGCGCCCTGCTGCGGGGCGACACCGCGCTGCCCGTCCGCGCCGTGGGGCCATCGGCACCCTTTCGTCTCCCTCCCGGGTGACCGGTGGGACGCGCCCCATATCGACCTCAGATCGGCTGGCGGTCCGAGACGCCTTCCTGGTCAATCAGTGGCTCCGGGCGCCACAACGGTCCCGCGTCCGCCCAGCCGACCGGGCTGTGTTGGCCGGCGACCAGGCCCCAGTCCCCCGCCCGGGGCGACCAGCGCCGCGTGGACGGATCGCGCTGCAGGACCGGCCCCGCATCCAAGGCAACCCGCACCGTCCTCTCCGCGCCGGGCTGCAGCGTCACCTTTTGGAAGCCCAGGAGCTGAGCGACCGGTCTGCGGATGGATACATCGGCAGCGTAGACCTGAACGACGGTCGAGCCCTCACGGTCGCCCGTATTGGTTACAAGCACATCCGCATAGCCGCCTGTGTCGTCGAACCTGTGGTCTAGAAGCCGATGCTCGATCCTCGTGTAGCCCAGGCCGAATCCGAACGGGAAAGCGGGCGCTCGTCCCTCGCCGTCGAGCCGACGTTGACCCCACTTGTCGTCATAGACGACGGACTTCGCCGCGGGGTCGAACGATGGCAGATGCGCGGCGTCCGTTGGCAGCACAAACGGCAGCCGCCCGCCGGGTTCCTCACTGCCGGTCAGCACGCTCGCGAGGGCGCGGCCGCCTTCCATACCGCCATACCAGGCCAGGAGGAGTGCCGGCACCCGGCCTCGCCACGACTCCGTGAGGATCGCACTGCCGCTGATCAGCACGACGACGGTCCGGGGGTTTGCGGCCACGACCGCCTGGATGAGGCGCTCATCGCCGGGGCGCAGCTCAAGGGAGCTGCGGTCGCCGCCCCGGACGAAGCGCGACGCGAGGTGCGCGAGGCCGATGAGCACCCGACGGAGAGGGCCTGAGGCAAAGGCCCGACCGAGGACGCCCACGTCCACGCCGCCAGTAACGACGGACTCACCTTCGTCGTGCTGGTCCAGGCCGACGACGACGATCGCCGTCTCCGCGGCGGCTGCCAACGCGGCCGCGGCGCGCTCGTTCCGACCGGAGCTGGTCGTGATCCGCACCCCGGGAAGCGCCTCACGCAGCCCCTGCAGCGGCGAGACCGTAGAGGGAGGCCGAACGCGTGACGAGCCATGATCGCCGAGGTTCGCTCGTGCCGCGAGTCGTCCGATCACCGCAAGATGTCCGGTGGTGGGAGCCAAGGGCAGTAGCGGCGCCGCGCCCACGGTTTCGTTCTTCAGCAGTACGATCGACTCCGCGGCGACCCGGTGGGCGAGAGCCCGGTGCGCCGGGGAGGCGATGACGGCGCGGGTAGGGGCCTCCATCTCCCGGGCCGCGGCGTGCTGCACGCACGTGCGCAGGATCCGGCGTGCAGACTGCAGCACTGTCGCCCGGGCCAGGTCACCGTTACGCAGCGCGGCCGGCAGTTCACGGGCGCGCAGCAGTCGCAGCGGCATCTCTACGTCCATTCCTGCCTGGAGGCTGAGGAACGCGTCATGGGTGCCGAACACCCAGTCGCTCGTCACGAACCCGGAGAAGCCCCACTCCTGTCTCAACACGTCCGTGAGCAGGGCGCGATTGACGTCCATGTACTCGCCTCGCACCCGGTTGTAGGAACTCATTACAGAGTCCGCGCCGGCTTCCACGACCGCCCTGAAGTGGGGCAAGTACACCTCGTGCAGGGCGTGTTCGTCGACCGACACGTCGACCTCGAAGCGCTCGTTCTCCATCGAGTTGAGCGCGAAGTGCTTTACGCACGCCATCGCGTTCACGCGCACGCCCCGGGTGATGGCAGCTCCCATCCGGGCGGTCAGCACCGGATCCTCCCCGTAGCACTCCTGAGCCCGACCCCACGCGGGGTGGCGAAGCAGGTTTACGCACACGGACGCGGAGTAGTTTGCTCCCCGAGCCCTGGTCTCTAGACCGATCGCAAGCCCGACCCGTTCCTCCAGCGACGGATCCCAGGTCGCGGCCCGCGCAATTGTCACAGGGAAGGCGGTGGAGGCGCCGATCACGACGCCGCGACCACCGTCGCTGAAACGGATGCCCGGTATGCCCAACCGCGAGACCGCCCCGGCCACGAACGGCACCCTATTGAGCAGTATCGGGATGAGCGGGAGCAGCAGCCCGGGAGAGTCGCCGTCGAGCAGGCCGAGGATCTCCCCGTCCGTCATCAGATCGATCAGTAGCTCCGCGGCCTCATCCGCGTCCAGCTCGCCCGCCCGGACTGCCCTGACCGCCTCGCCGTAGGCGCTGCTCTCCGCCGACATCGTGTCCGTCAAAGCCAGCCATTGCGTTCGCGCTGCCCGTCGTCCCGCAGCAATCTTCATACACTAAAGCCCGCAGTAATCTTCATGCCTAAAGTCTGCACTCTGTGAGTCCGCGTTTGCGAAGCCGCCGGGAATCCCCTCGCTGGAGTCGCTTCCGACTCGCGCGGGGTTCCTCATCGCATCTCCATTAGCGGCGGCCAGTCGGTCAGCCTATACGACACTCCCCCTGTTACCTGTCTTTCAGCGTTCGCCGGGCGTACGCTGAACACGTCCCCGGTACCGGACCGGCCCGGGTCCTTTGCCTCCGGATTCAACCAGTAAGGGATCACCATGGAGATAAACCTCAGGGACCACTGGGACAGCCTCAGCCCCGAAACCCGGCAATGGCTCACCGAGAACCCCGGGTGCGTGGTTCTACCGCGCACGATCACGGAGACGATCCATCAGGAAACCGGAATCACCGCGGACTCGGACCAGCACGACCAGGCGCCGCTCTCCCCCGAAGACCTCGACTTCCTCCGGGCCCGGGCCGAAGAAACGCCCGCCCCGCCGGAGCACCGGTTCTTCGACACAATACAGCCCGGAGAAGGCTGAAGCTGAGCGTCAAAGGACAAAGGAGTCCTCCATGAATGCAGAACCACGGCCGGCAGCGGAGCCTTCCCATCCGCCCGCACCGGGCGCGGGCCAGCCGGCAGGACGCCGGCCGGTGCTCACGCGTGCCGGGATGGCCTGGACCGCCACCATCGCCGCCCTCGTGCTCCTGATCCTGCTCATCGCGTTCATCGTGCAGAACCAGGACGCCGCCAGGGTCAGGTTCTTCGGCCTGGACGGGACGATCTCCCTGGGCATTGCCCTGCTCATCGCCGCGGTCGGAGGCGGGGCCCTGGTTGCCGTAGCCGGTGCAGTACGCATCATCCAACTCAGATCACGCAACCGCCGCACACCGACGACGCCAGGGCCCTGACACCACACAGGCCCTACCCCATCCAGGGAGCCTACATTCAGGAACCCGTGCAGCCTGGCAGGCGTGCTCCAGGGGGCAAAGGTCGTGCTCAAGGCGCCGGCATCGTCGTCCATGCTCGGCCCAAACGGCCCAAACGGCCTGCGGCGCCACCTTCGGGCGCAGCTTTGGAACGTTCACATTCGGGGCTTGGCCGGGAATTGGCAGGGGTGACGGACGCAACAAGGCACCCCGCCGACTGCCCATCGGGAATTCCGAACATCAACCTGGGACATCTTCCATCGGACCTCTCGTCGAAGCAGATGTTTCTCGATAAGGATGGCGCTGCACTGCAAATCGGTGTCGCCGGTGGCCAGTCGCACGACAATGTCGAAGACATCGTCGTGCTGAAGCCGTGCCGGTAACCGTTGATCCGCAGCAGCAAGACCCTCAGAATCCACGCGATGCATTTGGTGCCGTCGATGATTAGGGGAAACCCGGTCAGGGACTCTAGCAGCGCCGCCTTCAGGGCCAGCTGGGAATAAGCTTCGGCGCCCATGACCGCCGTGGCGGGACGCACTAAGGCCAAGGCGAGCAGGTTGACGTCGCGCATCTGGAACCCATACTTCCTGTTGACCGTGCCGGACCTACTAAGACGGTGCATGAATGGCACCAGCACATCCGCGCCATCGATTCAAGGTAAGAGCGAGAACGATTTCATCCTGTTCGGTCGTGCCGCCCGATATCCCAAGCCCAACAAATTGCCCCCGGGCAGTTCAATCGGTCCGCCCTTCCCCGAACGACACAAGGTGGCCTCCCGAGCACGCTGTGAGGTTGTACAAGGCTTGTCCCGGTCGCATTCTCAGGGGAATATTATCTGAGCATACTCAGTTATGAGTGTAATCACTACCCCGTAGCCGCATCAGCAGGTCTTAGCGTCCACGGCGGCCGAACATCGGCTGGATGACGGTGATTGCTCTGAAACATCGAACGCAAAAGGACTAACCAATGACCCTTTCTTCACTGTGGCAACCGGGATCTACACCGCCGAGCATGTCGAGGGCTGGCGAAGCGTCACCGAAGCAGTTCACGCCCGGGGCGGGGCGGTGTTCATCCAGCTCATGCATGCGGGCCGCATGTCCCACCCGGACAACACTCCTCACCACCGTCAGCCCATGGCGCCCTCGGCGATCTCCGCAGATCAGAATATTTTAACGCCGACCGGACCCCAGAAGACGCCGTCACCGCGAGAGCTGAGCGCGGAGGATATCCAGGCCACCGTGGCTGACTTCCGCCTCGCGGCAGCTTCGGCCATCGCAGCCGGCGCCGACGGAGTTGAAATCCACGGCGCTAACGGGTACGGGGCCGACGGCGGCGCTCGCGGTCCGCTACGGACGCAACCGTGAGCAGATAGCCGACGACGTCGCGGCCGGCCTTGCGGACGTTGCCCCACTGGGCCGTTTCGCACTGGCCAATCCCGACATCGTTGAGCGTCTGCGCTCAAACGCCCCCCCTGAACGAGGTGGATCCCAGCACTCTCTACGGCGGCGGGGCGGCCGGGTACACCGACTACCCGGCCCTTGCCCACGCCTAATCCCGCAACCATCCACGCCGACCGGCGCGGACGGAAATCAACACAGAAAGTTCGTGAAATGCACTCACTCAATGGAGCAGTCGTCCTCGTCACCGGCGCAAACGGCGGCATTGGAACCCACTTCGTCCACGGCGCCCTCGCCCGCGGCGCCAGCAAGGTTTACGCCACCGCCCGCACCCCGCGCACCTGGGAGGACGAGCGCATCGTCCCCCTTACCCTCGACGTCACGGACCCGGAATCAATACGGGCCGCAGTCGAGGCTGCGGGCGATGTCACGGTGTTGATCAACAACGCCGGGGCCGGCGTTGCAACCCCTGGCATCCTTACCCACACCGACGCGGAAATCCGGAGCAACGTGGAGACGAACTTCCTTGGCCCGCTATTCCTCGCCCGCGCCTTCGCACCGATCCTGTCAGCGAAGGCCGAATCCGCAATCATCGACATCCACTCCGCCATGAGCTGGTACGCCGTCGGCGGCATCTACAGTGCCACCAAGGCCGCCCTCTGGTCGGCCACCAACTCACTGCGCCTGGAGCTCGCCCCCGAAGGGGTACACGTGGTGGGCGTCCACGTCGGCTACGTCGACACGGCAATGGCTGCGCATGCCACCGACCCGAAAATGGACCCGGCCGATCTGGTCACCACGGTATTGGATGCCCTCGAAGCCGGCGAGTACGAGGTCCTCGCCGACGAGACGTCCATCCAGCTCAAGGCCGGACTCAGCGCCCCCATCGAGGCGCTCTACCCCCAACTTGCGCGCAGCAAGTCCTAGAAACAGCAGCAGCGCCGTGGTGATGAATCCAACACGTCGCCACGGCGCTTTCCATTACCGCTTGACAATTAACTGAGTGCAGTCATAATTGATTGTAGTCACTTTAACCGGACGTCGCCCCACGACGAAGGTACTGTCGCCACCGGCGCCGACTACAAGAACATCCACCCAGAAGGAGCATCGCGGCATGCGGGCATTCGTGATCAACAAGTACAAGGAACCGCTGCGCGAAGCCGAGGTTGCTGAACCCGCCGTCGGCGAACGGGACGTGCTCGTGCAGGTGCAGGCTGCCGGCCTGAACCAGCTGGACGAGAAGATCCGCCTGGGTGAGTTCAAACAGATCCTTCCCTACAAGCTCCAGCTGATCCTCGGCAACGACCTCGCCGGCACCGTGCTGCGCGTCGGGGAAAGAGTGAAGAGGTTCAAGCCCGGCGATGAGGTCTACGCCCGCCCCAACCAGGACCGTATCGGCACATTTGCCGAACGTATTGCCGTCGCGGAGGAAGACCTTGCACTCAAGCCCGTCTCGGCCACCATGGAGGAGGCCGGTTCGCTGCCTCTCGTGGCTCTTACCGCGTGGCAGGCCCTCGTCGAGCAGGGCCAGGTGCAGCCAGGTCAGAAAGTACTCATTCATGCCGGCGCCGGCGGAGTCGGTTCCATCGCCATCCAGCTGGCCAAGCATCTCGGCGCGACCGTCGCAACCACAGCCAGCAGCTCCAACGCCGGGTTCCTGCGGGACCTCGGCGCTGACATCGTCATCGACTACCGCACCCAGGACTTCGAGCAGCTCCTGAGCGGATACGACCTGGTGCTGGACAGCCTCGGAGGCGAGAACCTGCAGAAATCACTGCGCATCCTCAAGCCCGGCGGGAAGGCGATAGGGATCGCCGGCCCGCCCGATCCGGCATTCGCCCGCAAAGCAGGCCTGAACCCCATACTGCGCCTGGCGATCACCGGGCTCAGCAGCAAGATCCGGAGGCAAGCCAGGAAGCTCGGCGTCAGCTATGAGTTCCTCTTCATGCGAGCCAGCGGCGACCAACTACGCCAGATCAGCGCCCTCGTTGACGCCGGCGTGCTGCGCCCCATCGTAGGGAAGGTCTTCACCTTCGGCCAGGCTCCGGAGGCACTGCAATCCCTGGCCGCAGGGGGCTTCCGGGGCAAAGCAGTGCTCACCCTCACCAACTGACCCGCCGCCAGCGACTCTTCACGCAAAGAATCCAGGAGAACACCCGTCATGGACAACACCGACGCCCCGAACGAACCAGTCATCACCTCGTACGCGAAGGCACCTGCCCGCACTGTCACCGCCGGAGGCGTCAGCTACGCCTACCGCGAGCTGGGGCCCAAGGGCGGCATCCCCGTCGTGTTCTTCGTGCATCTGGCAGCCACCCTTGATAACTGGGACCCCCGTATCATCGACCCCATTGCCAAGAACCGCCACGTCATTACCTTCGACCAGCCCGGCGTCGGCGCCTCCACCGGACGGGTTCCGGACAACATCGAGGCAATGGCCGACGACGCTTACACCTTCATCAAGGCCCTTGGGTTCGACAAGATAGACGTCTTCTCCTTCTCACTGGGCGGCATGATCGCCCAGGACCTTGCCCTCAAACATCCCGACCGTGTCCGCAAACTCGTCCTGACCGGAACCGGTCCGCGCGGGGGCAAAGACATCGACAAGGTCGTCGGCACCACCTACCGGGACATCCTCCGGGCAACCCTGACCCGGTCCGACCCCAAGGAATTCCTGTTCTTCAACCGCAACGCCACCGGCAAACCCGCTGCGAAAGCCTTCATCAAACGCCTGCAGGAGCGAACCATCGACCGCGACAAACCAATCAGCACCCGTGCATTCCAGACGCAGCTGAAGGCCATCCAGGCGTTCGGCCGCTCCGCCCCGTCGGACCTGTCCACCCTCACGCACCCCACTCTTATCGCCAACGGCGACAACGACCGCATGGTGCCCTCCGTGCTCTCCGAAGACCTGCACCGGCGCATCAAGGGATCCGAACTGATCATCTACCCCGACTCCGGCCACGGCGGCATCTTCCAGCACCACACCCGGTTCGCACCCGCCGTCGTCGAATTCCTCGCCCCCTGACCACCACCGCGCGCGACCAGAAGTCATCAATGGGCACCTCACCACCAACCACCGGACCACACCTGGAAAAGCACTTCACTTCTTCAGCCATCAGCTGAAGCCGGGGGCCTATGCCATCCATGCCTATGACGTTTAAGCAGCACTGACGTATGTCAAGCGTGGCGGGATCCTCCCCCACTACGAAGAGCAGGGGCGCTGACCGGAGGGCCGGTTTAGGCAGCGCCGGTATACTCATTATTGAGTCGAGTCAGTTTATCTCCGGAGGAACCCATGCCTGTCACGTCCCAGCCGCTCGGACGGCGCGAGCGGAACAAGCAGGAGAAGCTGGACCGCATTACCGCCGCAGCCAGTGAGCTGTTCGCCGAATACGGGGTCGAGGACGTCACCACCCAGCAGATCGCCGACAAGGCCGACATCGGCACCGGAACCCTATTCCTCTACGCCAAAACCAAGGGAGAACTCCTCCTCCTCGTTCAGAACGCCCACTACGCAGAAGCGCTCCAGCGGGGCCGGGCGGATGCTGAAAACACCCCGGATGCCCTGGGTGCGGTGATGGCCATCGTGCGGCCGATCGTGGAGTGCAACCGAACCCAGATCGACAACGGACGCTTCTACCTGCGGGAAATGGTCTTCGGCGACCCCACCGAGCCACAGCACAGCGCTGCTCTATCCATCGTTGCGCAAACCGAGGAAGCCATTGCCGCCATACTCGACAGGGACAAACCGGCCGGCACGGGTGACGCCGCGACGACTGCGCGCATTGTCTCCGCGATCATGTTTGTCAGCATGGCCGCAAGCGTAAACGCCGGATTGGAAACCGAAGCACTGGAGCGGGACATCAGGACACAAATCAGCCTGCTCATACCCCGCTGACGCGGCCGGCAAACTCGATCAGGACGGCAGCCACTCGTTACGTTTGCGGTCGGCGAGGCAAACCTCTGGCCTCTGGCCATAGCACCTTGGCACACGAATCGCCCTAAATCAGCAGCACTGGTCGGCGAAGCCCCTGCAGGAATGTCGGCGCCTTTGGGCGATGTCCACCTGCTCGGTGGTTAAGTTTCCGGCGGCAATGGCCGCCTGGACTTGCAAGGCCAGTGTGTCCGTGTACCACCCTCGACTGGATCACGTTCAGTAGTCGCTGGTTCGTGCTTCAACCTGATCGTCGCCGAGTCCGGTGACCTGATTGATCCACGCTCCGAAGTCACGGCTCGGCGCGTAGCCTGTCTCGGTCCAGCCGAGTTTGCTTGGCTTCACGGGGGGCGCTGAGATGTCCAGGCCGAACCGCTCGACGACGGACCGCGCCCCGGGGAAAAGACGGTCTGCGGTGCCGATTGGGTCAAGTTTCCACTCGGCCAGGTCTGCGGCCGGGACTGCGTCCGGATGAAGGGCATCCAACACCAGCCCGCCGTCGTTTGCTGCC
Organism: Arthrobacter sp. efr-133-TYG-120; assembly: GCF_030209785.1. Classification (NCBI taxonomy): domain Bacteria; kingdom Bacillati; phylum Actinomycetota; class Actinomycetes; order Micrococcales; family Micrococcaceae; genus Arthrobacter; species Arthrobacter sp. efr-133-TYG-120. The sequence goes on along the minus strand of NZ_JARVRI010000039.1, from coordinate 48,470 downwards.
ACATAGTCCGTCGACAACACGATTGCGTCGAGCACGTCATTGCGATCTACGCGCTCGTAGAGCAGGCCGCGACCATAGTCACGGGCCCAGTCCGTCCAGGGCACCAGCGAAGCAGGGCGGACCGCAACATATGATATGCCGTGACACCTCCGGTGATAGTCCAAAAGCTGCTCGCCGATGACTTTCGTGAATCCGTAGACGTCGCTCGAGTCATGCCAAGCCTGCGAGGAAAGCCAGACCACTTTCCCCACGCCGGCGGCGACGGCCGCCTGCAGGGTGCGGAATGTGCCATTTACATTGAGGTCCCAGAATTCCGTTTCAGTGTGATCGGCGACGTGGATGCCGTGCAGGGCCGGCAGGTGCACGAGAATGTCGGCGTCGACCATCGCGGCGTGGAGGCCCTCTCCGGTCCGGACGTCCGCCGCGTCGAAGCGTGCTTCCGTAGCCAGGCCGTCGACGGGTTTAAGGTCGGACAGGGTCAACTGGTATCCAGCGGCTAGGAGTCGTGGGGCGAGGCCACGGCCGATGTTCCCGCCGGCACCGGTCATAACGACGCGCGTACCCCTTGGCGCGGTGGCGGCATGGTTTCCGTAATTCATTACGCTCCTTTCCGGAAGTCGGGACATGCTGGAGGGTTTCTCCGGCATGCCCTGATCCGGGTCTTCGGTAGGTTCGTTGCCCCGAGCACGCCTGGCTTGCCTCACGGGCGGCTAGATCGGGCCAGCACCGGCGTGTCTGGCGAGACCTCGGCCGGATGATCGACGAGGTGACATTTCTGCCTTGACGGCAGCGGCCGGCAGGGCAGATCAATGCGTGGGAGCGCGCCGCGAGGACGGAGACCCGGCTTCGGGACACGCTCCTGGCGCGTTGATCTGTCAGGGGGTCGGCCGGATAGCAGTGTCTGAACTGTAGGAGGTGATCTGGGAGGCTGTCCCGCTGTCGAGCACTTTCGAGTGGGTAGTTGAGGCGTCGAGAACGACGTGCTGAGAAGCGACGTCGCTGACCACGTGGTTGAGCGCGACGACGTTGGCGTCCCCTCCGGCGATCAGGATCTGCGTTGGTTGGGCGCCGGCGGGGGCGATGTTGGCGGGCGGGACGTTGTAGGCGAAGAGGTTGTCCGAGATGAGGTTATTGTCTCCCGCGATGTGGACTACGCCGTAGAGGTCGTCGAGGCCGTTGCCGCGGCCGATGAACGGCGGGTACCCCTCGTTGGTCCGGCGGATGTGGTTGGCCGTGATGAGGTTTTCCTTGCAGCCGTTCAGCAGGCGGAGCATGCCCGGGTAGAAGCCTTGGAGCCTGTTCGAAGTGACCGAGCACCGGTTGCAGCCCGTGAATTCGATGAGGCTGCGGCCTCGGGGGAAGAGGTTGTTGCCCGTGACTAGGAGGCCTTCGTGGTTCTCGGCCAGGAGCGTGACCCCGTCAGGACCGGCGCCCATGTGATTGCCGCTGACAATTGTCGCCTGCCCGGCCCCGGTGAGCTCGACGCAGTTGCCACATTCGGCGATCATGTTGTCGTTGACGCGGAGTGCGTCCGCGCCGCGCACGATCAGGGCGTGTTCGAGGTAGACGAATCCCATGCCGGTGATGTGGAAGGAGTCGTTATCGGAGGCGACTTCGATTCCGGTCTTGCCGTTGTGGTAGCTGTTCTTGCCGGGGGTGAAACCGACTCCGTCGAGGCAGAAGTCCCGGAACACGATTCCTGAAAGACGCGGATCCCCCGCCCGCTTGACGAGGAATGCCTGGGGCGCGCTCGGAGAGGTCAGGACGCGGATGTGGCTGGCTCCGGGCTGGAGGTTCTGCCATCCGGTCGGGTTCGAGTTGTCGAGGATGCTTCGGGAGAAGAAGCCATGCCCGAAGCCGGCGATGGTCAGGTAGCTCACATCGACGACGACCTGGGTGTGCAGGTCGTAGTCGCCCGGAGGGATGATGATCGCGGCTCCGGGACGCGCGTCCGGGGACGTCTGCCGCTGCTTGATGTCGGCGATGATGTCGTTGATGACCGCCCCGATGTCGGATTGCGCGGTGACCTCCGGATGGGCCTTGATCCTCCAGGTGGTGACGTCGTACGTGTTGGGCGAATTGAGGGGTGCGCCTTGCTGGCCGTCGGCCGCATTAGCATTCTGTGTTGTTCCGAAAGTCAATGCAGCCGCAAGCGTTCCGGCTGCTCCGGCACCGATCAGACGGCGGCGGCTTGGATTCGCATTTTCTAGATTCTTTCCAGTTACCACGGGTTTCTCCTCTGTATGAGATAAGACTGCTGCTCAGAATCGGGCGTTGCCGGGCCGGCCGCCAAAGGCTTGACTGTCCTTGTCATCCGCCTCGGCGGCATCACGCTCTTGTTCCCGGGAAACGGCTAATGTCCCACGTGGACTAATGTCACAACTCATGTGCCAAACCGTTTGGGCTAACCAGAGATGACACTAGGAGCCCGGCATGACGGCTGTCAACGCCAAAATTCGGACGGAAGTTTTTGGCACATCCGACGGCGTCTACCAATGATTTGTGACCCTTGACACCCGCCGCGCCCTGCGCGTAATCTGTTGCCAAGTCGTTTTGGCAAAACGGTTTTTCATCTTATCCCGTCTTCGTATTCCGTTCCCGAGAAAGGGAGTCGACAGCGATGTCCTCTCGAAAAACAATCTCCAGGCTTGCCGCCCTCGGCAGCCTTTCAGCCGCGGTAATCCTGGCCGCAACCGCATGCGGCGCAGGGGGCCCGGCGACGTCCGGGGGCGCCGCCGGCAGTTCCATCAACGTCCTCGTGGAGGCAGGCGGCCATGCAGAACTGCAGCCCATCGCCGACCAGTGCAAGAAGGACACCGGGGTCAACGTCAACTTCGTCGAACTCCCCTACGATGGCCTCTTCAACCGTCTCTCCAGCGAGTTCTCCTCCGGCACTGTCTCCTTCGATGTTGCGGCTCTTGACTCCGTGTGGCTGCCCAGTTTCAAGGACGCCCTGCAGCCCATCGATGAGCTCTTCACTGACGAGGCAAAGAAGGACATCTTCCCTTCACTGGTCAAGGAAGCCAACGTCGATGGCCATTTCATTGGAATGCCGGCGTGGACCAACGCCGAGATAGTCCTCTACCGCAAGGACCTCTTTGAGGACGCCAAGAACAAGGCCGACTTCAAGGCCAAGTACGGCTACGATCTCGCCGCGCCGAAGACCTGGCAGCAGTACCAGGACATCTCCGCCTTCTTCACCAAGGACGGCATGTATGGCACGGACGTCAAGGGCGGCGTTGAAACCGAGTACCTCACCCACGTGCTGCAGGCCGGATCGCCCATGGTCCTGGACAGCAGCAACAACGTCGTGATTGACAACGCGGCCCACAAACAAGCGCTGGATTTCTACACCAGCCTCGTCAAGGACGCCCCGGCCGGCGCGGCCCAGGTCGACTGGGCCGCCGCCCAGAACCTCTTCAACCAGGGCAAGACAGCCATGACCCAGTTCTGGGCCCACGCGTACCGGCAGATCCCCAAGGACTCTCCCGTCTACGGCAAGGTCGGAACAGCCCCGATGATCGGCGGGTCCGCCGGTGTTGCCGGTGTTCCGGGCCCCTGGTACCTCTCGGTACCCAAGGCCACCAAGAACACGGACGCCGCGAAGAAGTTCGTCAAGTGCGCCTTCGACCACAATGACCTGGCCATCCAGTCAAGCCTTGGCCTGGCAGCACGGGTCTCCGCCTTCCAGAAGTACCAGGACCAGCCCGGCTACGAGAGCTTCAAACCGCTGATCGAAACACTCAACGCTCCCGCGACGGCAACCCGTCCGGCAACAGCAAAGTGGCAGCAGATCGTCGACACCGTACTGGTTCCGATGCTCCAGAAGGCCGTCGCCGGCGGAGACAGCACGACCTTGCTCGCGGACGCCAAGTCCAAGATCCAGGCCCTCCTTAAATAAGACTCCGCGGCCGGCAGCAGCCCATGGCGTTGCCGGCCGCGGCCCCAACCAGCGGAAGAGAATCCCGTGCGCATCCCTGATCGCCGCTTCGCCCTCTACCTGATGACCCCGGCGGCGTTGTTCCTCGCAGTCTTTGTTGCCTACCCGTTGTTCCGGTTGGTCACGGACAGCTTCTTCAAAATCTCCCCGATCGTCGGGGGCCCCCGTGACTTCGTGGGCCTGGACAACTACGTCCGGGCCTTCACCTCAGAGGCCTTCATCGGTGCAGGATGGCGGACCCTCGCCTACACCCTGATGGTGGTGACCCTCGAGTTCACCCTGGGTCTGGGCATGGCCCTCCTGTTCACGACCCTGGGCCGGAAATCCCAGGTCTGGCGGACCATGTTCCTGTATCCGCTCATGATTGCCCCGATCGTGGCCGGCCTGCTGTGGAAGTTCCTCATGATCGACAACTTCGGCTTGCTCGGCACCCTGCTCAGCCAGGCCGGCATCCTGCAGAACCCAAACCAGATCGGCTGGCTGTCGAACCCGGACATCGTCCTGTTCTCCGTCGCCGTCCCGGACATCTGGCTCACGACATCGTTCATGTGCCTGGTGCTGTTCGCGGGCCTGCAGAACATCCCGGGAGACCTCATCGAGGCGGCCAGGCTCGACGGCGCCCGCGCACCGTCGCTGCTGTTCCGGATCATCCTTCCGCTGCTCCGGCCTGTCATCGCCGTGGCGCTGGTGGTCCGCGGCATCGACGCAGCCCGGGCCTTTGACACCATCCTCATCCAGACCAACGGCGGACCACAATCCGCCTCCGAAACCATGAGCCTGCTCATCTACCGCACGATGATCCGCTTCGGCGACCCAGGCCTCGCAAGCGCCATGGGCACCATCTACCTGCTGGCGATGCTCGCCATCGCCTTCGTAGCCGTAACCACCATCTGGCGGCCAGGAAAGGACACCTGATGAGCTCGGCCCAGACCCCCGACGACGGCGCCATGCTGGCCGCCGCCGTTCCCGACCGGCCACGCCACGCCGGCACCGCATACCGCAATGCGCCGGCACCGCACCAAACGGAGAGCATTATGCCAAGCCGAACAGCGACTGCGCCTCAGACCACCACGGAACCGGCGTCGGCCAGCGGAGGCCGCAAGCGCCGAGCCGTCAATCGCGAAGGACTCGAAGCCGGCAAGCGCAGCACCAGGACCATCCTGTGGATCCTCCTCGCCGCGGCGCTCGTCCTCTACGGCTTCCCGTTCCTGTACCTGCTGTTCACGTCCTTCAAGACGCCGATCGACACCATTGCCGTGCCGCCGACCATCCTCCCCAAGGAATGGACGCTGGATAACTACATCAACGCCCTGGGCCGCAATGGAGTGCCGGCGTCGTTCATCAACAGCATCCAGACCGCCGTCATCAGCACCCTGCTGTCGCTCATCCTGGCCGTCCCGGCGGCCTACGGCATCACACGCTACAAAACAGCCAGTGGCAGGGTGTTCATCATGGCCGCACTCGTCACCCGCATGGTCCCCCCGGTCGCCATCGGCATCCCGCTGGCGACCATGATGGCCTCGGTCGGACTGGCCGACACTCCGATCGCACTGTCCATCGCGCACACAACCATCTCGCTGCCGCTCTCCATCTGGCTCATGTCCAGCTTCTTCGAGGCCGTCCCACAGGACCTGGAAGAAGCAGCTACCGTGGATGGCTGCAGCCGGCTCGGAGCCCTGTGGCGGGTGGTCATCCCGGTGGTCTCCGGAGGCATCGCCGTGACAGCGATCTTCGCCTTCCTCGCCTCCTGGAACGAATTCCTGTTCGCGCTACTCATGACCGCCGTCCGGTCCCAGACCACACCCGTGGTCATCGCAAACTTCCAGACCCAGTTCGGACTGGACTGGGGATCCATGACAGCCCTCGCCGCCGTCTACTCGATCCCCGTCATCCTTCTCACCCTTCTCTTGCAGCGCAAGATCGTCGCAGGCATGACCCTCGGCGCCGTCAAGGGCTGAGAAGCCACAGCACAAAGGGAAGAACCAATGTCAAGCAACAACCATTACGACGTGACGACGTGGCCCGTCGGCAATCCGTCCGAGGACGTCGGTGAAGTAATCAACAGCATCATCGCCGATATCAAGGACCGGCAGACCGCCACCGATGCGAACAATGGAGGAAAGCCAGGCGCGGTGATCTACATTCCGCCCGGAGACTACCGCCTGCGTACGCAGGTGCTGATCGACGTCAGCTTCCTCAGGATCCACGGCTCCGGACACGGCTTTACGTCATCGAGCATCCGGTTCAACGTCCCCGAAGACGAATGGCCCGACCTGCATGAGCTATGGCCCGGGGGGAGCCGCATTCTCGTCGACCTTCCCCCCGGCGGAGACGGAGAGGAATCCAAGGGAGCCGCCTTCTACGTTGAACGAAGCGGAAGCCCACGGATCAGCTCGGTCGAGTTCTCCAACTTCTGCATCGACGGGTTGCACTTCACCCCGGACGGCTCGGGAATGCATCCGGAGAACACCTACGTCAACGGCAAGACCGGCATCTATGTCGCGAACGCCAATGACTCATTCCGCGTAACCGGCATGGGGTTCGTCTACCTTGAGAACGCCCTCACCATCTACAACGCGGACGCGCTTTCCGTTCACGACAACTTCATCGCCGAATGCGGAAGCTGCATCGAGCTGCGCGGGTGGGGACAGGCATCGAAGATCACCGACAACCTGGTCGGAGCAGGGCCCAAAGGTCACTCGATCTGCGCCGAGAACCATGGCGGGCTCCTGATAACCGCGAACAACGTCTTCCCCCGCGGTGCGAGCAGTGTCCATCTGGACGGCGTCACGCGTTCAAGCGTCACCAACAACCGTTTGCATTCGTTCTACCCTGGCATGGTGGTTCTCGCAGCGAACAGTTCGGAAAACCTCGTGGCCACGAATCACTTCCTGCGTGACCACGAGCCCTGGACACCCTTCCTGGGAGTCGACAACGGATTGGACGACCTCAACGGGCTTCTCTGTGTCAGCGGCAGCAACAACTCTGTCATCGGGAACCACTTCTCCGAGATCATCGACTCACAGAGCATCCGGCCCGCAGGTGCGACGCCCGTCATCATCCGGCTGATGGCGGGGGTCGGCAACTTCGTTTCCAACAACCACGTGGTGGCGATGGACGTTCACGCCACGTCCAGCGGATCGGCTTTCGAAGCTCAGGTGGACGCCCTGTTGACGACCGAGGCTTCGGACGGACTCGCCGTGACGGCCGTCATGGTCGATCCCGCATCAGCCCGGAATACCATCCTTGATTCCGGAAGTGACGCCCAAGTTATCGCGGACAGGGCTGTCAACGCCTTCAGGGCCACACCCACGGTCGGTTTCCAGGCGGCGCCCGAACCACTTGTGGTTCAGTAGCCCGCTCAGGCCCGGCGAGACCCCCCGGGGATCGCCATCGGGCCTCCGGGACGAATAAAACGTACCCAGCAAGTACCCGGACATAGAATCAGCATCAACATAAGGACGTGGGAGACCAATGAACAAGTCGGTTGGAATCAAGGACGTGGCAGCCGCAGCCGGCGTCTCGGTCACAACGGTCTCCCACGTCCTCAATGATGTTGTCTACGCCCGGGTGGGGGCGGAGACGAGGGAACGGGTCCACGAAGCGGCCCGGCGTCTCGGATACGGCCCGAACCGGCTGGCGCAGGCGCTGCGCACCCAACGTTCGGGCATGATCGGGTTCATCAGCGAGGAAATCGCCACCACCCCGCACGCCGGCCGGATCATTTTGGGGGCCGAGGAGACTGCACGTGCTCGCGGATACCGCATCATGATCATCAACTCCACCAGCACCAGCTCCCAGGATTCCAGGGAAAGTGATGTGGCGGATCTGTTGGACCGGCAGGTAGACGGCATCCTCTACGCCACCATGTATCACCGCAAACTGGCCGTCCCCAAGAACCTCATCGGACTCCCCGCCGTCCTGGTGGACTCCGAAGACATCAGCCACACGGTTTCCTCCGTCATCCCCGACGAAATCGCCGGTGCCAGGTCGGCCGTACAAACCCTGATCGACGCCGGACACACCCGCATCGGCATGCTCAACAACACCGACGACGTCCCCGCCACCCACTCCCGGCTCAAGGCATTCAAGGACACACTCGCAGGTGCCGGGCTGCCCTATCACGAAGAACTCGTCCAGTCCGAGCCGTCGGAGGTGCCCGGCGGCCATCAGGCGGCCCTGCGCCTGCTGAAAACCCCAAACCGGCCCACCGCTATATTCTGCTACAACGACCGCATGGCCATGGGCGCGTACCGGGCCGCCGGGGAACTCGGCCTCAGGATTCCGGACGACATTTCCATCGTCGGTTTCGATAACCAACAACTTATTGCCGAAAACATTTACCCCGCACTGACAACCGTCGCCCTTCCGCACTACGAAATGGGCGCCTGGGCCACCGAAAACCTGATCGACGCCATCGAGGGAAAAACCGACCTGCAGCTATTCGCCGCTCACCCGACCCTTCTCCCCTGTCCCCTGGTCCTTCGCGATTCCGTCGCCTCCCCAAAACATCAGGACGCTTCGAGCAGAGCAGCACCGGACTCACCTACACGCCCCAACACCTGACCTCGAGCGCGTCCAGAAACAGACGCGCCCAAACCTCCAAGGACCTTGAATGCACAGCACCCCAGTTCCCCCATGCCCTGAAACGGATGTCGTCGTCGTCGGCGAGGCCCTAATCGACATCATTGACACCGCTGCAGGGGCCGTCGAGTTCCCCGGTGGATCAGGGATGAACGTCGCGTTCGGACTCGGCCGGCTAGGCGTCAGCACCGCATTTCTCACCGCACTGGGCAGGGATGAACGCAGCAGGAGCATCCAACAACACCTCGACACCGCAGGAGTACGCCTGTTCCCGGGAGCCGAACACCTCAACCGCACGTCCACAGCCAGGGCGCTTCTGGACAGCAGCGGTTCCGCAGAGTACGAATTCGACTTCGAATGGAACCTCCCCCACATCAGCCCCACTTTCCTCCCGAAGGTGCTGCATACGGGGTCGCTGGCCTCCTTCACGGAGCCCGGAGCAACCCAAGTCCGGTCCTTGCTCGATCAGTTCTCCCGCCGCTGCTTGATCACGTACGACCCCAACATCCGCCCGACACTGCTCCACAGCCACACTGAAGCGCTCAGGACTTTCGAACACACAGTTGCCCTGGCTACCGTTGTGAAGCTCAGTTCGGACGATGCCCGGTGGCTTTACCCGCGCACGTCTCCTGACGACGTCGCGCGACGGCTGCTTGATCTCGGGACGGAACTTGCAATCATCACCGATGGCGCATCCGGATCCTATCTGCGCTCGAATGCTGCCGAGATCGAAGTGCCGGCACCACCAGTGCTCGTCAAGGATACTGTCGGCGCAGGCGACTCCTACATGTCATCGCTTATCGCCGGCCTCATCGAGGACCCCGAGGACGATTTCGGCTACGGCAAACTCACCCGGCTGGGAACCGCCGCCTCGCTCGCTGCGGCCATAACGGTCGGACGGCACGGAGCGAACCCGCCAACGCGGGCGGAACTGATCCGATCCCTGGAAGTGGCCCAGACGTCCCGAAAGAACTCCGATGACTGAAACCACAGCGCACCTTGCCGGGGGCCGCGCCGAAGAAACCGCCCCCACCATGCGGCCAATACTTCACTACACAGCCAAGAACACGTGGCTGAACGACCCCAACGGACTCGTGTGGCACCAGGGCGTCTACCACCTCTTCTACCAAAACAACCCCTTCGACAACGTCTGGGGCAACATGTCCTGGGGACACGCCACCTCAACCGACCTTCTGCACTGGACCGAACACCCGGTTGCCATCGCCTGCAACGAGGAAGAAGACGTCTTTTCCGGCAGCATCGTGGTGGACCACGGCAATACGTCGGGATTCGGCACAGCAGAAGATCCGGCCTTGGTGGCCATCTACACGAGCGCCTTCAAGGAAGGCTCGGTGCACCAAGGGACACAAGCCCAGTCTCTCGCGTTCTCAACGGACGCCGGCATGACCTGGAGCAAATACGCAGGCAACCCCGTGCTTGGCCGCGGCTCGGCCCATTTCCGGGACCCCAAGGTGTTCCGCTACGAGGGACCGGCCGGTTCCCGCTGGATCATGGTGGCGGTGGAGGCCCAGCACCAGCAGGTTGTGCTTTACCGCTCGGCCGACCTCAAGGACTGGGAATACCTGAGCACCTTCGGCCCAGCCAACGCCAGCGACGGCGAATGGGAATGCCCCGACCTCTTCCCGCTCCCCGTCGACGGAGACCCGAACAACGTCAAATGGGTCCTGGTGGTCAATATCAACCCGGGCGCCGTGGCCGGCGGCTCCGGAGGGCAATACTTCGTCGGCGACTTCGACGGCGTGCAGTTCACCGCCGACCCTGATTCGCTCGTTCCAACCGATGCCGACGGGAACGTAGATCTCAGACACTGTCTGTGGCTCGACTGGGGACGTGACTACTACGCCGCCGTCTCCTTCAGCAACGCCCCGGAGAACCGCCGCATCATGATCGGCTGGATGAACAACTGGGACTACGCCAACTCCTTGCCCACGACTCCGTGGCGCTCCAGTATGTCGCTTGCCCGCGAGATCGAGCTCGCGACGGTGGACGGTTTCCCGCGCCTGGTGCAGCGCCCCGTGCTGACCTTGGACTCCGGGGAGCCGGCCCGCACCATCCAGAACATGGAACTACTTCACAACTCCCTGCTGCAACTGCCCGACGCGACGCCCGGATCAGCCCAGCTGATCGAGGCCGAGATCCTGCCCGGCACGGCACGGCACATTGCGTTCAGGCTTCTCGGCGCACCGGACGGGAGCGCCGCAACGGTCCTTAGCTTCGATGCCCTGACGAGCCGGCTCACACTGGACCGCCGCAACTCCGGAAACACCGCCTTCCACGATAAGTTCTCGTCGGCTGAGTCCGCACCAGTGAAGCTCGACGGCGGCGCGCTTCGGCTAAAAGTAATCATCGACCAGTGCTCGGTGGAGGTCTTCGCCCAAGACGGCAGGGTTGTGCTGAGCGATCTGGTGTTCCCCCGGTCCGGGAACCTGGGCACCGACGTGTACGTCGAAGGCGGCACAGCCACGGTGCGGAAACTGGGCGTCACGTCCTTGTCCTAATGGCGGCACCGTGCTGCAGTGCCCACCGGGTCCTGCGGGAAAGAGTGCCCCAAAGGCCATAAGAGGCCGAACGCTGCGAAGGAAGCCGTCAACAATTCAGCCGTACGCTGTCACTCCATTCGAGCGCGAATCGTCGGGATCCCCAGACCGGCAGGTCCCCACTGGACGGATTCTTGCACGACGTCCCGTTTTTCTCGATGAAATTGGAGGGTGAGATCAAGGCCTTCGAGCTCGCCTCACCAGCCGCTTGTTTCGGCGCTCACAAGCCGTGAATTCCGGCTGCGTGGCGTGGTGTGTTCGGCGGCGATCGGGCGGGCACCCCGCGTCCGATCGCTGGCCGGCTAGCAGGCCTCCTCCGGGTGGCGGACAGAGAGCTCTCCTGACTTGACAGGCCTTCCGCAAGCTTCGCAGCGCACCTCAGCCACAAACATTTCGCCGCACGCATCATGCACAAACTCGACTACCGGAACGTCCGCGTCCCGGTATGCGTCACCCCAGCGCTTCAGAACCAAGATGACCTGGCCCAAATCCCTTCCTTTTTGGGTGAGTTCATACCCGGAGCCCCCGCTGCTTTCCGACAACCGCTGTTGGACGATCCCGGACTCCGTGAGCTTTTTCAAACGCGATGCAAGGATGTCCCTTGGCGCTCCCACGGCACGCAATATTTCGGTGTACCGCGACGCGCCGAACGCCAGCGCGCGAACGATGTGGAGCGACCACCGGTCATCGATCGCGCCAAGAGCAACGGCGAGTGAGTCTTTCGATGGTTTGTTTTTCAAACCGCCTCCTGTACGATTGCCTCGGTTTGATATTCAAACCATTCTAGTCGAGGAAGCCCTGAAGATGTCATTTCCCCATCCAGCCCGGGCCGGGAATGCCGCTCCCGGAACTCAGCACAGCGCGTGGATAGCCCTGGTTCTTACCGGGCTCATCATTGGTACGGCCTTCATCGCCATCTACGTCGGCATTCAGCGCAGCCCCGCACCGTTGCACTTGCCGCTGGCTGTAGTGGGCGAACCGCTCGCCACGGCAACTCAAAAGGGACTGGGCGACGCCGTCACGGTGACCGAGGTCACCTCGCTCAGCGCAGGCACCCAGATGGTTCAAAATGGCGACGCGGTTGCGGCGGTGGCCCTGACCGCGCCAACCACGTTGCAGTTCGACTACGCCGGCGCAAAGGGCCTCAGCGAGAGCGGAGCGGCCCGCGCTCTGGTCCATGGCGTAGCGGACCATGCCGGGCTTACCCTGCAGGAGAAAGACCTCGTGCCGCTGGCGCAGTACGACAGCCGAGGGCTATCTGCCTTCTACGTCGTATTCGGCGTCACACTCTCGTCATTTGTTCTGGCGCAAGGTCTCACCGGGGCCGCTGACAAGATCAGGCTGCGCCACCGCCTGTATGCCATGGGCGGATTCGCCGTACTGATCGGCGTCGTCGGGGCAACAATCGCCGGCCCCATCCTCGGAGCCCTGACGGCCCCGTGGCCGCTGCTCGCGGCAACTCTCGCGCTGCTCTCCGCGTCGGTCGCGTTCACGACCAAGGCGCTCGGCGCCTGGCTGGGAGCTGCGGGGATCGCCCTAGCAGTCATCACGCTAACCATCGTAGGCAACGCCGTCAGCGGAGCGACCATCGGCTACGACATCCTGCCCTCGTGGGGGCAAGCGGTCTCAGCGATTCTTCCCCCCGGCGCAGCGGTCCGAGCCGTCAATGACTACGGCTACTTCAACGGAACGGCCGCATGGTCATCGCTTGGCGTCCTCGCGCTTTGGGCGGCAGCGGGCTTCGGCCTGGTGTTGCTCCGCTCGGTGGCCCGCGTAAACCGCACCAAGTCTGCCGAGTCACAGCCGAACCCGAAAATCCCAGAAGCGGATCTAACGCATCCGTAGGCGGTGAGCGGGCCTTTGCGCCCTCACGAGCCTCGCCGGTGTACACGCACGTACCCGTTCGGCCGCCGTCGGGTTCTGGGCTAAGGGCTGAGATGCCCCAAGGCCTCCCCTGGGAAGTCGCGCGGTGGTTGTTCCATGGGCTCGAGCGAGGCGATTACGGGCTCACCAAAAATTAGGAGGAAACCTCATGTCAACCAACAACCCAGCGGAACGGTCGGAAACCTTCACCTGGATTGATCCGGCAATCGCGCTCGAACAGCTGCCACGGCTGTCGGGTCTGGACTACTTTTCCGGCCTCCGCGACGGCAGCATTGCGCCGCCGCCGATCGCTTCCCTCATGAATTTCGATCTCGTCGATGCGAGGTACGGACACGTCGAGTTCCAGTGCTGGCCGGGAGAAGCGCACTACAACCCCCTCGGAATGGTGCACGGCGGCCTGGCCTGCACGCTCCTCGACACGGTGCTCGGCTGCGCAGCACACAGTACCTTGGAAGTCGGGATCGGCTACACCTCTATCGATCTGGCGGTCAAGTACCTGCGACCAATCACGCTCAACAAGGGTGAACTTCGTGCGGAGGGGTCAGTCGTAAAATCCGGCCCGCGGGTGATATTCACCGAAGGGCGCCTCAGCACCGCCAGCGGTGAACTCCTCGCCACCGCCACGAGCACGCTGCTTATCTTCCCCCGCCAACCGGGCGCTCGGACAACATGACTGATACCGGCACCGCCGTTGCCCTGTGACGCCTGCCGCTCAGGATCGCGCGTTACCACCGGGCCCCCTTTCGGTTGCGTACGCGAGTGGACTTGGGCCTCCTTCGCCGAAAGTAGCCAAGCGGACGGTAACCCCGAGTTGTCGGATATTGTTTTGCACGTCTAGTGGTAGTCGATCGTCGGTTACGACAGCATCGAGCATCTGCAAAGGTGCAACGTTGAAAAGGGAGACGGTGCCGAACGTGGTGCTGTCCGCGAGTAGGAACCTCGAGGACGACGCTTTGAGGGCTGCCCGTTTTACCTCGATTTCGTCCATGGAAGGTGCCATGAGGCCCCTGGAAATGTTCCACGTCCGGCTGCTGAGGAAGGACAAATCAATGTTGACGAATTTGAGCGCTTCGGTGGCGAGGGGCCCCTGACTGGAAGCGCTCGCCGGGTCCACTGCTCCGCCAGTGTGGATGGTTTCTATGTTCGGGTAGGCGAACAAGCTTGTGACGATGTGGAAGTCGTTGGTTACTACGGTAAGGTGCCGGCGCGCGGCGAGGAAGGGCACGAGTGATCGACACGCGGTGCCGGCGTCGAGGAAGACAACCATGTCATCCTTTATTGATTGGGCTGCGAGCTTGGCAATCGCCTTTTCGCGCGGGGCTCCGGGTCGGGCCCGAAGTTTGGGTTCCCCTGCAGGTTTCTGGCCGTGCTGCTTTGTGAGCCGAACACCACCACGGACTGAGCTCACTTGGCCAGTGGACTCCAGGGCAGTGATGTCACGACGGACCGTCATGTGAGAGACATTCATATAGGCCGTGAGGCCGCGGACACTCAGAATGCCCTCCTGCCGCAGGAGGCGGAGGATTTCCTGGTGCCTCTGCTCGGGAATCATGGATCGGGCTGCTGGACTCACGAGGTTCCCTTCAAAGGTTTGGACCGGCACCATGAGCGGGCGCCTAGAGGTTTGATGCGTGACGGCGGCTTTTCGTCCGAACCGTCAAGTAGCCCCTGTTTTCTTGCGTATCGTCTACGGCCCGATATCCTCACCTGGCGTCCGAGGATTCCGGGCATGTTCTTCTGGGTCCCGATGGCTCAAGACTTGTCGCTTCCCTGCCAGTCGGGCGCCTGAATGAGCTCCACCCGATTTCCGTCTGGATCGAGGAGGTAGACCAGCCACCCGCCTGCAATCGGGCCTGAGGCCGGGGCAACGGGTTCGGATACCGCCTCGTAACCAAGAGCTGTCATCTTGGCGTAAACCTGCCGTACGTCGATATCTGTGAAGGCAAGGTGTGCTGTGCCCGGCTGCGCCTCTGATGGGTCGACTGCGGGCAGTAGAGGCTCGGCATGGGCAAGTTCCAGCCGGAAGGCTCCGTCACCGGTAGCGAGAAGCATGGCTTTGACCTTTACGTTGGGACGGCCGTAAAGTTCGCCGATGTATGGTCCCGACGTCCACGCATCCAAGCGGGTCAGTCCAAGGCCATCCACGTAGAATCGCGCGCTGCGCTCCATATCCGTTACGTGCAGGGCAGTGTGATGATGTCGCATTAAGTGTCTCCTTGGGTCAAGGCCTTCCTACTCGTCTCCGATTGTTGAATTACTTTCCAGGAGATGAGACCAGCCTTGAAGCGTTGATATTGGATGGGTTGGGGGCATAGGCATAGCAGCGCTGGGCGACGGCATGTGAGAAGCCCCGTGCCGGTTGGTTTCAGGTTCCGATTCCCAGGTGTGCTCCGCCTGCCACATCGAGGGAAACGCCTGTGATGTAGCGGTTGTCGGGATCGGCGAGGAAGAGGATGGCGCGGGCGACTTCGTCGGGTTCGGCGAACCGGCGCATCGGCAGTTGTGCGGCCCGCTTCGCCCGGTTGGCAGCCGCGTCCGGTCCGGAGTCTTTCGCGAATTGTGCCCACATGGGTGTGTTCACCGGGCCTGGTGCGATGGCGTTAACCGAGATGCCGTTGGGCCCGAGCAGCTCGGCGAATGACCACATGATGTGAAGTACCGCTAGCTTGCTCGCGTTGTACGGCAGGTAGTTGAGGCGTGCTTCCTTGGCCGCAACGGAGGACAGGACCACGATGGCGCCGGCGGTGCCGGACTCGAGCATCGATTTGGCTGTTTCCCGCACCATCGTGAAGGTCGCGGAGGCGTTGATCCTCAGAATGGAGTCGAACTCTTCGGTTGTTGTCTCCATAATGCCGGGGGTGGGGCCGAGCACTCCCGCTGCGTGGATCAGGACATCAATGCGGCCGTGTTTGGATGCGATGTCCTGGATTGCGGCTGCGCATTGCTGTTCCGAGGTGATGTCGAGGGGGTAGAACGCCTCCAAGGGCTGGTCCTCTTTGGGGGAACGGTCAGCGCCAACGACGATGGCGCCTGCAGCTTTGAGTGCGCTGACAGCGGCGTCGCCGATTCCGCCGCTGGATCCGGTTACCAGAACCACCTGGTCTTTGAGGCTCATTTGATATCGCTTCCATGAATGTGGGTGCACCGCGGTCCCCCCGCGGCTGGAGTGTGAGGTGATCGTTTCATGTTCATTTCCTTAGTTGAGATTGCTCGGTTCGGCCGGTCGCCATGTGGTCAGGTTTGATGATGCTACGGGGCGAGCTCGTCCTTAGCTCGGGAGGCTACAGCTGCCAGGAGGGCATCGGCGATTTCGGTGGCGCGGAGTGCCTGGGCGAATGTGACTGCAGGGGTTTCACCCGAGCAGAACCTCAGAGCCGACTCGGCCTGGCGAAGGAAGAGGTCCGAGGGATCGAAGGTCTTCTCGTACTGGCTGCCGTCCCGTTCCCACGCGTGGAGGGAATCGTTGGACCACAGCATCCGGCCGGTGCTTGCCAGGACATCGATGGTGAGGCTCCAGTCCCCTTGGTTGAGACCTTGAGACTCCTGCCAGGGAGACCAGTAGCTCTGAAGGTTAAACACCGTGCCCTCAGGAAATTCGAGGGTGGCGACGACGTGTTCTGGTACCGGCGAGCCGTACAGGCTGCTGCTGGCGCTGGTGGCCAGTACTCTCGGGTCGCCATCGAACCAGGAGGAGACTAGTTCGATGGCGTGAATGCCGTTGATGACGGCGACGCCGCCCTCCTTCGGGTCGGCGCGCCACGAGTCGACCTTCTGTTTATGGGCCACGGAGCGGACGGACACGGCGACCACGTCGTGGTCCCTGACCCATTGAGAGACAACCGGTGCGGCGGGGTGCTGGTGGAGCGTGTACCCGACCATGAGGCGTTCGCTGACGCCGGATGCAGCGGCCAGGACGGCGGCGCCCTCTGCGTCTGCGGCTACCGGTTTTTCGGTCAGGACACGCAATCCCCTGCTGAGAAGGTCTGCGCAAACGTCCGGTTGCATGGTGGTTGGGAGGGCAACGACGACTAGGTCCAGGTCCTCGGGGCGGAGTGTCTCTGTGCTGGGTAGCAGCACTGCGCCCAGTTCCTGGGCGAGTGGGTAGGCGCGGTGGTCCTTGTCAACAAGGAAGACGACGTTGGCACCGGCTGCGGCGAATGCTCGTGCGTGTCGTGATCCGGCCCAGCCGGCTGCTCCAACGACGGCGACCCGGGGAGCCTGTTCCGTTACGGTCATGATTTGACGCCTCCCGAGGTCAGGCCTGCGATGAACCAGCGTTGGAATATGGCGAAGATGCCCAGGACGGGCACGAAGGCGACGATGACGAAGGCGCCGAAGGAGGCCCAGAAGTTGCCGAAGCCGGTGGAGATGTAGCGGACGATGCCGTTCTGCACGGTCTTCATGTCCTCGGTTGTTGCGAGGACGGTTCCGACAAGGAAGTCGTTCCAGACGAACACGAAGATGAAGATTGCAACGGCTGCTATACCAGGACGGATCAGGGGCAATACGATCCGCAGGAGGATTTGGCGCCGGCTGCAGCCATCGATCGCCGCTGCTTCCTCGATCTCAACCGGAATGTTTTCGATGAAGTTCCGCAGGAACAGGATCGTTTGTCCGCAGATGATGCCCGTGTAGACCACGATCAGCAGAGGGTAGGTGTTGATGAGGGACGTTTTGACGAACATCGAATAGAGCGCAATGAAAACGACGACACCAGGGACCATGGACAGCACGAGGATTGCCGTCATGAGGGCCTCCATTCGGCGGCCGCGGAAGCGGGTGGCGACATACGCTGCAGGTATGCACACAGCCAAGGCCAAGACGATTGACCCGACGGCGTAGATGAGTGAGTTCGCAAAGAAGCGAATATTGGCGGAGGTAAACAGCCCGCCGTAGCTGCCGAAGGAGACCGGGTCGGGGATCCATACCGGCGGGAAAGCCACCGTATTGGCTTCAGTCTTCAGGGACGTCGACAAGATCCACAGGATGGGTGGCAGCACCAGGGCAGCGGTCACGGTAATAACGGCCCAAATGGGTAACCGTTGCAGAATCTGCCCCGGGCGTCGGCGTCGGGCGGGGATAGTGGCAGTCACAGGGTGTCCTTCCGTCGGAAGCGGATTGCTACCAGGGTCAGGGCGATGTTGATCGCGAAGAGCAGGATGGCCGTTGCCGAAGCTCCCGACAGGTCGAAGTTCTGGAACGTCTTGTTGAATACGCGCATGGAGAGCGTTTCGGTACCGCCAAGCGGGCCGCCGCGCGTGGTGACCAGGATGATGGTCACCATCTGCACATAAAGCATCATCAGGACGACCACGACCGAGACGATGGTGTTCCGGAGGAAGGGCAGCGTGATGTTCACAAACCCCTGCCAGGCATTCCCTCCGTCGACGCGAAGGCTCTCGTAAAGTTCCATGGGAACGGTCTGCAGAGCCCCGAGGAAGAGGACCATGGCTTGGGGGTAAGACCACCATGCGGTGATGAGGGTCACGGCCACAAGGGCCGAACCAGGCGATGAGAACACGTCCGTGGGTCCGAAACCAAGAGCCTTAGTGATGGCCGTGCCCGGACCGTAGTTGGGGTTGAGGAACCACAGCCACAGTGTGCCGACGGTGGCTTGGGACATCAGCCAAGGAAGCAGGAACAGGCTCCGGACCGTCCGCTTGAAGCGGATGATCTTGTTCAAGACCATTGCAGAGGCAAACCCCAGCGGCACGGCGATGGCCAGCGCACCAAGTGAGAAGGCAAGGGTGGTGCCGATCTGTTTGGGAAGGTCCTTGTCTGAGAAGAGCTTCGTGAACGAATTCAGACCGGAGAATTCTTTGATCTGGTAGTACGTGGTTTCGTGGAGGGCAGTCCAGGCTGTGAAGACCAGGGGCCCGACGAAGACGAAGAGGAAGACCGCTACGACCGGGACGACGTAGAGCCAGACAGCGCGGTCTTTCCGGGAAGTCCGGATTCGGGGTTTGATACTCCGCGCTGTGCGTTGTACTTGTGTCACTGACATGAGGTTCGCTTTCCTGGGGCCAGGGCTGTTCCGTCGTTATTCCAGTCCGGACCGAGGCTCACTTGTTGGCCGCGTCCTGGGCAATCTTCATGAACTCGTCCGCTGAACGGTTGTTGAGGTACAGCTCCTGGCCGGCGCCGGCGAGGCCCCCCGCGATAGCAATCCAGTTGTCCGGGTAGGGGTGTGGCTCGCTGTGCTGCTCGACGAATTTACTGACGTCCAGCACGGTCTTGGCCCCGAGAGTGGTGAAGTAGGGATCCTTGAAGGTCGCGGAGCGAGTGGGTACGTCACCTCCGGTTGCCATGACTGCCCCGGCTTTCGGGCCGGTCATGTACTCAATGAACTTCCAAGCGGCCTGGGCATGCTTGCTCCCGGCACCGATGCCAAGCGTCCAGCCGAATGTCGATCCGGTATCCGAGCCGTTTGAGGTCTTGGGCAGGGTGGAGGACTTGATGTCCGGGTTCGCCTTCTGCAGGGTCAACAGGCGTTCAGTTCCAAGGACGGCCATCGACACAGTGCCGTTTTGGAGACCGTCATTGACTGTGGAGTACTGGTCCCCCACCACACTCTTGGACATGCCTCCGGCTTTTTTGAGCTTGACAAGGAAGTCGGCGAATTCCTTGCCCTTCTCAGTGTTGAAGGTGGCTTTGCCGTCCTGACCTGAGACTTCCTGCCCCACCTGACTCATGAAGCAATCAAAGAAGGTCGAGATGATCGCCGAGTTGTCGACGCCGGAGAATCCCGTCCCAAACCCCGTATAACCGGCGGCTGCTGCTTTTCCAGCTACGTCCGCGACCTGGTCCCATGTCGTGGGTACTGCCGCTCCGATCTGCTTGAGGATCTTGTCGTTGTAATAGAGGGTGCAGGTGCGGTAGTCGTACGGCACGGCTACCTGTTTTCCATCCTTGTCCGCCAGCTTATCCACCGGGCGCAGCCAGTCGGTGATCTGCTTGGCCTCCCCTGGAAGCGGCTGATAGACCTGGGCGGCAGCCATCTGTGGAACCACCGGTGCGTACATCTTCACAACGTCCGGCGTCTGACCCGCTGCTGCCGCCTGCGGGAGCCTGCTGATCATGTCGCCGAAGGAAACCGTCGAAAGCTGGACATGGATGTTGGGATTTTCCTTCTCGAAGTTCTCGATGTTCTGCTTCAGCGCCGCGGACCGGGGGTTGTTCTGGCTCGGGTCCATGAAGTCCCAGTACGTCAACGTCACGGGACCGGCTTCACTGTTGTTGCCGGCGTCGCCCGGATTGCTGCTTGAGCAGCCTGTCAGCAGTGCCGCGGCCAGGGCAACAGCAGTCAAAGAACCTGCACTTTTGATCATTGCGTCTCTCCTTTGAGATCGGTTGCATTCATATCAGTAGAAATGAGATCGGTTGCTGAGATCGGTTGCAATAAACATAGGATGGCGAAAAGGGTCTGTCAAGGAATTATTTGGCTCAGGCTTTGGAGTACTGGCGTTCTGGGTTGTCAGCGAAGATGATGTCGACTTTGTGAGCAGCTGGAGCCGGGCACCGCGTCAGTGTCTTGCTCTGTTGAGTGCCTGGCGGTCTCGCCCGGGAGTGCATCTTCAAGCACGCGCGGTCTGTTGATCATCAGGGCTCCCACGGTAAGCACGAGGAGCCAGGCTCCGAGCATGCCGAACGAGGGTAGCCAGTGGTCCCCTGGCTGATGCAGGAGACCAAAAAGGAATGGGCCGAGGCTTGCGAGGGTGTAGCCGACTCCCTGGGCGAACCCGGACAGTACCCCCGACCCGGTTTGTGTTCGTGCTCGCTTATTGATCATGGTAAACGCGAAGGAGTATGCGCCCTGACCAAGCCCGGCGATGGCTACCCACACTGCGGCAGAAGTTATCGGAGCAAAGATGATGCCTCCATAGCCGGCCGAGAACGTGACGACGAACAGGATTGCGATGGGTAGCGGGCGAGGCATCCTTACCACAGCAAAAGGCACACCAAGGCCGACCGGCAGGCCGAGGATGGAATAGAGCGCCAACATAAACCCGGCGGTTCCCGGACTCATCCCTCTGTCTATAAGAACAACCGGAAGCCATGTAAGGGCAGCAAACGTGTTGCTCGAGCAACCCGCGAAGATTAGTGCCGTACCCCAGCCAATCGATGATCTCCAGGGCTTGATCACGCTGGTGCGGGGCGGCGGTACTTCGCTGGTTGGCGGTTTCCTGACGCGGGCAGCCGTACGCCTGCCCGCAAGGACCGTCAGCCAGGGTACCGTTGCGGCGGCGCTGATTACCGCCCAGATACCGATGGAGAACCGCCAGCCATACATACCCGCCAAGGGTATGGCGGCTTGGGCGGCCACGGCGGTGCTGACGGCGAGGAGTGTCACGTGGAGGGCAGGGAGGATCCCGATTTTATCGGGGAAATACTTCATCAACAGCGGCGGAATCACCACATTTACCACCCCGATCCCCATCATGGCGACACAGGTGAACACCAAAAAGGCGAGGGTAGTCGACCCCAGTGCGCGTCCGATCTGGCCGAGTGTTGTCAGCAGGATTGACACCAGCAGCAGGTGTTCGGGCTGGGTACGGCGGATCAGAGGGACAGCCAGGAAGCCCATCGCTGCGAAGCCGGCGGTCGGCAGCATACCAAGGATCCCGGTCGTCACGGCGTCGAGGGGTAGGTCACCGCTTATTGGACCAAGGAGTGGGGATACCGCCGAAACCGCCTGTCTGGCGCTGAACGCGACCAGCAGGATACCAACGAGAGGGGTGAGCCGGCCGCGCAGCGGTTGTCGTCCCGCTCCCCCGATTTTCGGGTTGCTCTGGTGGAGGCGGTTTGGAGCTATTTTGTGCCTCCCTATGCTCAGCGGCTTGTGGAGGCCGTGGTTTCAACAGTTCTCGGTGCAAGACCTAACCCGAGGGATGGGCGAGCTTGGTTGTTCAGCTTCCGTGCACTGCGTGGCTGGCCCATTCCCGGCCGGCTTGTTCCTCTGTCGGGAGCCCCGATGCGGCGAGGATCCGGTCGAGCAGGCGTTGGGTGTGGACAGCTTCACGGCCTGAGGTCAGCGGCTGCGCCCGGTCGGCGACCCGGTCGAGGAAATGGTGAACGGCGGCAGAAAAGCCCAGAGTGTCTGTCGCGGTGGCCCAGCCAAACGCCTCGGCGCTGAGTTCCCGGGATGTGGTGACTCCCTTGACGGTGGTCGAGACCGTTTCGGGTGCCCTGATTTCAACGGTCTTACCGCCGCCATAGGCGTCAAGTTTTTCGTTCCAGGCTCCTGCTGTGCGGGCTGCCATGAGGACCCCGGTGTTGCCGGTGCTGAAGCGGATGGTTGCTGCGACGCCGTCTTCTTCCCAGGGGTCGTCACCAGCGGCGTGGGCGGCGACGTGCTCGGGTTCGCCGCCGCAGTACCAGCGGAGGAGATCGACCATATGGATGGCATTTTCGAATGTTGCACGGTATTCGGAGCCGGGGCGGTTTTTCTGGGCGACGCAGAAGGTGGCGCCTTTGGTACCGAAAACTTCCCGGCCGGCAGTGTAGACCGGAGCGTAGCGGCGGTTGAAGTCGACCATCAGGATGCGGCCGCGCTCGTCGGCGAGGTCTGCCAGACGTTCTGCCTCATCGGTTGCCGGAGCCAAGGGTTTTTCGCAGAACACGTCGACATCACGTCTCAGGCATAGCTGGACGGCGTGGGCGTGCTCGGAACGTGGCGTCAGCACGAAGACTGCGTCCAGCTCCTGCGAATCCACCATGTCCTCCACGGTCTTGTAGGCGGCGCCGAATCCCCAGCGCCTGACCAGGCTGCTTGGGTCATCCCGGCGGGACACCAAGGCGGCCAATTCGACGTCGGCACGTTGCACGAGGGTGGGCAATTGGGCAATGGTGGCGATATTGCCCGCGCCGACAACTCCGACGCGTAGACGGTTGGTGTTCATCAGGCGTTCCTTACTTCAGTCAGGTCAGAGAGCATGGCGCGAAGGACGGCGGCGGATTCCCGGAATCCGTCCTCGGGCGCGGGGAGGTCTTGAGGATGCCAGCGGTACTCGAGCTCGATGCTCAGCACGTCGTCGTAGCCGTGCTGCAGCAACGCGGCGAGGATGTCGGACCATGGAACGACGCCGCCTCCGACCACGCGCGACCTGACAGCCCGTTCGGAAGCGTTGACCCGGGCCGTTTCCGTGGCGCGGAAGGCTGCGTTGGGATCCGTAAAGACCAGGTCCTTCACATGCACGTGACCGACCAGATCTCCTTGAACAGCAAAGGCCTGTTCGAACGTTTCGTCGTGCGTGAAGGTCAGGTTCGCCTGGTCATAGAGAACGCGGACCGCCGGATGGTCAATTTCCCGGACCAGGGCAGCGGTGGCCGCCGCGGTCTGGGTCATGGTGCCGAAGTGGTTTTCCACGCAGAGGCGAACGCCCGCCTGGCCAGCTTCGGGCGCCAGGGTCTCCAATGCTTCACGCAGTTTTGCCCAACGCGCCGCGTGGTCGTTGTCCCCAGGGTGCCAGGAACCGGCATAGACACGGACCCGGTCAGCGCCGAGCACGTGTGCGGTTTCTATGGCGCCACGAAATTCATCAACTGCTGTGCGCCATTCCGCGTCGTCCAGTGAGTTGATGGCGGTCGTGTAAGGCGTCAGACCTACGATGGGTATCCCTGCGGTATCGGCCGCTTTCATTGCCTCCGCCGCAGCACGCCGGTCACCTAATGGCAACCCTGATTTGTAGTCATCCTGGTAGATGACTTCGGCTGCATCGAGCCCTGCGGCTCGGAAGAGATCAAGTGCTTGGGGAACCGTGTGGTCCGGGGTGCCTAGTGTGTGACCGGCTAGCCGCATTTGTTTATGTCCTTTCTGAAGTGTTTGGAGGTGTTGCCCAGTCCGCGGGACCGACCAGCGGGGGCGGGGCTGCGACGCGGGATCGGTCCACGATTTCCATCAGCAATCCCCATGGGGTGATGAAGTAGGTCCAGCGGTTGCCGGCTACTCGCGGGCTGTCGCCGGCAACTTCTTTGCGTTCTCCGAGCACCCGTACTCCCGGTGTTGCCTGCAGCACTGCGATCGCTTCGTCGACGTCGTCCACGACGAAGCACAGGTGGTGGCCGCCGGCGTCGCAGTGCCGCGGCGGGGTATCACGCCGCTGAGTGCTGCTCCATTCGAAAAGCTCGATGTTGAGGTTTGGTGGCAGGCGCAACATTGCGAGCGTGAGCTTGGCATCTGCCGGGACGTCGAAGTTTGTGGGCATGAATTCTTCATCGGGCCCGCGTTCGGAGCGGTAGAGCTCTTCGGCTCCGAGGACTTCGACGAAGAACCGGATGCCTTCGTCAAGGTTTGGAACCGTCAGGCCGACGTGGTCTGTGTGCTGAAGGCCCGGCAGGCGCCGGAGCGTTGACTCCTGCGCCCTGGTCATTTGCGTGGTCCAGAGGTGGAGCGGCGGACCAGAAGCTCAGGTTCGAGGACGATGTGGTCCACGGAGCCATCCGCGTTCTGCTTCTCAGCCAGTTCAATGGCGATGTGTCCCATGTCGGCGATCGGCTGGCGAACCGTCGTCAAAGGAGGGTTGAACCGGGCGCCGAGAGCGAGACCGTCGAACCCGATAACCGACACGTCTTCCGGTACCCGTACTCCACGTTGGCCGAGCGCCGAAATGACCGCAAAGGCCACCATGTCATTGGCGGCGATGATTGCCGTTGGAGGATTGTCCATCTCCAGGTAATGTTCTGCACCGCGCGTGCCCGCATCCAGATCCGACCCGCTGTCCAGCACGACAGGTGCGTTGCCGCTCTCGGCGGACAGCTCCAAATAGGCGTCCATCCGGTCCTGGGCGGTGTGCGTCCCGGCAATGCCGGATACGTAGCCAATCGAGGTGTGCCCTAACGCGTGCAGGTGGTCCAGTGCGAGCCTGATTCCCTGGCGACTGTCGACGGTGACTGTGGGAACGGAGTCGTCACCTTCCACGCGGTCGATCACCACGACTTTATGGCCGAAGTCGAAGCGTTTCATGGCCTCGGTATCGACCTTTGTCGATGGAGCCACAATTCCGAAGGGGGCGTACATGGCCTGCATGGCGGTGAAGTATCCATCGGTCTTGGCAGGGTCACCATTGGTGACGCAGAGCAGCAGCTGGTAGCCGCGCTCGTCCGCCGCCTGCGTCATCGTCTTGGCAAGTTCAGCGAAGAACGGGTTGGTGATGTCAGGGACGATCAGCGGGATGAACGTGCTGGTTTTCCGGCGAAGCGCCTGGGCGAGTGGACTCATCGTGTAGCCGAGTCCCTCGGCGACCCGAAGGATGTGCTCGCGTGTTTCGCTCTTCACCGCCTCGGGGCGTGAGAAAGCCCGGGAGACCGTTGACCTATGGACACCAGCAGCTTTTGCAACGACGTCGATACTCAAGTCAGACATGTTCTCTTCCTCCGTGCTGGTTGTCATAGGCCTGCCAAATGGGGCGCATGACGTCTTCGAGCTGGGCCAACGTAGTCAGGCCCAGGAATCCATCATCCAGCGTCCGGGCGACGCTCCGCACGAACGGAGCATAAAGTGGGTCGCTGTCCACATTGATCTTGTCGACCTCCGTGGTGCCGTCCAGTGCCGTGAACGTAGCTGTGCCGTCCGAATCAACGGATGCGAATCCTGCCTCACCGACCGAGGTAAAGCTGCAGTAGCGCTTAAGCGGCGACTCAGGGAATGCGTAGCCAACCTCAACGATGGCTTCGCGTCCCTCTGGCGTCGTGATGATCAGGCTGGCATGATCCTCAACACCCTCGTGGTGAAGAACCGATGAGAGCCGGGAGTCCACACCGGCCACGGTCTCACCCGTGCCCCTAAGGAACAGATCGACAAAATGTGGGCCCAGATTGGCCAGGCAACCCCCGCCAGCCTTGACAGGATCGAGCATCCAGGGATTGGCATTGTCGAGATACCGGGCTGGCGGGCCGGCAATGAACGAGGTTCGCTGGTACGTGGGCCGGCCTGCCTTGGCAAGCCATTGCTCTGTGGGTCCACCGCGCTGGACCAGGGGGACGGTGGCAGGCACGCCGGCTGCCTCGGCGGCTTGACGCACGGCGGAAAGCTCTTCAAGGGAAGTGCCCAACGGCTTCTCCACAACGAACGGAATACCGCGCTCGATCAACGCAAGACACTTTTCGGCCATACCGTCATGGGGGCCGAAGACATATGCGAGGCCGACGTCGGGGAGATCAACCAGCTTCCGCCAGTCGGCTTCAACCGGCGCCCCCCATCCTTCCGCCAGGTCCTGCACCTGGACGCGGGATACGTCGTCGTCACCGACTCCGATCACCTCGTGCTCTTCGGCAATGGCCGGCGCGCAAAGCGGAACATGCCAATGGGAAGCACCCAGAATGATTGTGCGTACGTGAGTCAACCGCAATACCCCCTTGTATGAGATCGGTTGCTGAGATCGGTTGCAATAACACTATGGATAGTGGGAAAGTTTGTCAACGACACTTCAACATTGCCCGGGCAATAGGAAACATCAACACGCCGGGGCGCAAGAAAGGCAAGCATGTACAAGAAACTTCGCACCCTGCAGACCATCGACGAATCCGGCGCCGTCCTGATCGTCCGCCTCCAGAACGCTGAAGTGGCTGAACGCGTGGCAGAAGCCGCCATCACCGGAGGCTTCCGAGCCCTTGAAATCACCCTCTCGATCCCAGGGGCGGTCGATGTGATCCGCAGGCTCGCCGCCAAGCACGGGCCCAACGGAGTAGCCATCGGCGCCGGAACGGTACTGGACGAGCACTCGGCCTACGAGTGCATCCGCGCCGGCGCCGACTTCCTGGTCAGCCCTCAACTGAACCCGGCAATGATCCGGACAGCGAACCGGTACCAGATACCCACCGTCAGCGGCGCCTACACGCCAACTGAGCTGGTCAACTCCGCCGAGGCGGGTGCCGACATCCTCAAGCTTTTCCCCACGGAAGCCGGAGGCATCCCCTACGTCAAATCCGTCCTCGCCCCACTCGCCCATCTGCCGATCATGCCGGCAGGCGGCGTGACCCTTGAGAACGTAGGCGAATGGTTTGCCGCCGGCGTCGCAGGTGTCGGCGTCGGCAGCTACGTGACTAAAGCATGGCTGCCGGATGGCGACTTCAACCGCGTCACCAAAGCCGCCAAGGAGTTCCTGTCAGCGGTGGCAGAGGCCCGCCGATGACCGCCCCCAGCGTCTTCATCGTCATTGGCCCGGCCGGCTCAGGTAAAACGACAGTTGCCCAGAAAACGGCAAGAGAGAACGATGCCGCTTACCTGGACAAGGACAGGGTATGCGGACGATTTGTCGAGTTCGCCCTGAAAGCAACAGGACACGACCCCACCGACCGGGAATCCAACGACTACTACCGCGACAACCTGCTGCCCCTCGAATACGACACTCTCATGGACGTGACTGGAGCGAACCTGCGCCTCGGCCGGTCGGTAGTGATCGATGCCCCATTCGGCGCCTACTTTCAGGTACCCGACTTCCTGACCCGCGCAGCAGAGAAATTTCACTGGCCACCTTCCCAGACCACAGTCGTGCGGGTAAGGGTTCCCCAGAATCTTCTGCGGGAACGGCTTACCCGCCGCGGCCTGGAACGAGACCAATGGAAACTCTCGCACTGGGACGAATACTGGTGCACCTACGGAAGCCTCGAATGCGCGTGGTCCGGGGTGGAGTACCTGGACTTCAACAACGAAACACCGCTCCCGGCAGATGCGTGACTGCCGGACCTGGCCATCTTTCACTTTGACCCGAGGTCCAAGAGCAGCCCTTCTCAGGTCTGATGCCCTACTTTCTGTTCGGGAGGCCTGCTTCCAGAGCATAGATAGCGTCGCCGCCTGCTAGACGCCGGCGCGGCCCAGATTCGGAACGACCACTTCAACAAGACGTTGACAACCGACTTTCATCACTCGTAAGGTTATTGCAACCGATCTCAGCAACCGATCTCATTGGTCGTGCTGACGAGTTAGAGAGCCGCAGTAAAAGCAAATTTCGGGCAAGCATTAAGCGCCCTCACCCCATTACCCCTCCGCAGCAAATGTGAAAATATGGAGAGTTCAATGAAGACCTCAAAAGAAGCCGTCGGCAGGCCGGACCCTTCGGAGTATCCCGACGTGTCCAAGCGTCCTCGCCGCAACGTGAATATGGTGGCAGGAACGATTGGCCACTTCGTGGAGTGGTACGACTGGTACATTTACGGCCTGCTCGCGGCTGTGTTCTCGGGACAGATTTTTCCAGGCGATTCCCCGTTCGCATCCCTAGTCGCAGCACTGCTCACCTACGCAGTAGGTTTTGTTGTGCGCCCGCTCAGCGGAGTCATCGTCTCCCCACTGGCCGACCGTTTCGGCCGGCGGCGCATCCTGACGCTGTCCATCTCCGGAATGGCGGTCGGCGCCCTGATCATCGGCCTCACACCCTCGTTTGCGACCATCGGCTATGCCGCACCGATTCTTTTCCTGGTGGCACGCATCCTCCAGGGAATCTCGGCCGGCAGTGAGGCGCAGAGCGCCATCGCCTTCATGGTCGAACACGCCCCCGCGAACCGCAGGGGCCTGTTCGGTTCATTTTCCAATACGGCGAGCGGCCTGGCGACTCTCGCAGCTACCGGCGCCGCAGCAATGGTGACATCAGCCTTTGCCCCAGCGGACCTGGCCGCCTGGGGTTGGCGCGTCCCGTTCATCGCGGGCGGCATCCTCGGCGTCGTTGGCCTGATCTTGAGGGCACGGGCAGAAGAGACCCCCGAGTTTGAGGCAACGGCCCTTGTCGATCAAAAGTCCGCAGCGGCCCGCCTGATGGACCTGCTTCGCGAACATCCCAAGGCGCTGCTGCAGGCGGCTGCACTCTCTGCCCCGGCCGTGGCCTACTACACCTGGGCCACCTTCCTTCCCACCTACGCCAAACTGACCACCGGCCGGGACCTGGCATCCACGCTGACCGGGAATGTTATCGGGTTGGCCTTGCTCGTTGTCATCGTGCCGATCTGCGGTGCGCTGTCCGATCGGCTCGGCCGGCGCAAAATCTTCCCCATCGTCGGTGCCATCGGCATGATCGTCCTCTTCTACCCTCTCCTGCTCCTGCTCAACCAGCCCGGCTTTGGTGTCTACGTTCTGGTATCAGCCTCGGGATGGGTAGTTCTCGGTATCTGGCAGGCCGTCTACCCGACCATTCAGGCCGAGCTGTTTCCGGCGTCGGTACGTGTATCCGGGATCGGATTTGCACACCAGATCGTCATCGCCGTCTTCGGCGGCACAGCGCCACTGATCGCCGCTGCGTTCGTTGGCGCCGGACAGCCCATGCTTGTCGCGGTCTACATGATTGTCGTCGTCGCCCTGTGCCTCGTCGTTTACTTCACCTTGCCCGAGACCGGCAGCCGTACCGGCCGTGCCACTGTGGCGCTTGCTGACGCTGAGGTACTTGAAGGCGAGCACCTGCTGGTGGCTCCTTCGCATGCCACCGACGAGGCTAGGCGTTCCTAGTAGGCACGCTGGTACCAAGCCGCCGTAGCGGCTCGACCAAGCAAAAGGGGGCGTGTCCCCCGGGCCTCGTCGAGCCGCCTGGCTCGCGCTTGCGATCCCTCGGCAGGGACCAAAATTCGTAGCGCGTTTACAAATAGGCGAAGAACAGAAGAGAGGATGCCTTCACGTGAACCAAATGATCATTAACACATTTTCCTATCTATGGTCATCTACGGCGATTGATGCCATAGCTGAATTGGTCGACAGTGGGTACAGAACTTTTGAAGTTCCGATCAGCTCGCCACATTGCTGGCCGGATGAGATAACCGCCCCTGAGCGTTCGGCAACTCGCGCGAGGCTCGTTGAGTACGGCGCAACCATCAGGTCACTGAACGCCGGTGGATATGACATCAACTTGGCCAGCCCGGGCGCCAACATGCGTCGCAAAAGCATCGAGCACATCAAATCGGTGATTGACGTGGCTGCGGCCTGGGATGTCCCCGAAGTCGTGATATCCCCCGGCACAAGACGCCCCATGATTTCACCTTCACTCGAAAAGACCTACGGGTGGATGTACGAGAGTCTGGAAAATCTGATTCCGCTGGCCAAGCAGGCCGGCACACGACTGCTCTTTGAAAACACTCCCTACTGCTTCACGCCTACCATCCAGGATCTGGCAGGCGTTGTAAGCACTATCAACGACGAAGCAGTGAAGATTGTGTACGACGTCGCCAACGCTGCCTACATAGGAGAAGACCCCGTAAACGGCTTGCTCTCCCACCACGAAGCAATTGGACTTGTCCATATTTCTGATACGGGCACCGAAACCTGGGGCCATGATCCAATCGGCACCGGAGTGATCGACTGGAATGGATTGGGCACAGCCGTAAGGGAAACCTGCGGCGTCAATAACGTAGTCCTTGAAATCATTCGCGAAGAGAACCCCGTGCAGGAATTCGATAAGGCAATGCAGGATCTTAAGAATCAAGGCTGGGATCTGGGGTCTTAGCCCCTGGGTCGAGGTTGCGACGGGCTAGTCGATGTGTGTCTAAAGATAATGAAATCAGTTTCCACTGCCACTTTTATGGTGTAGACGGATGGCTCTACAGCCCGTGGGCCCTCTTCAGTTAAGAATGACTTCATATGAAACCCAGGTAAAAGGAAATGTGTGCAATGAGAGCTTTGGTAAGTGGCGGAAGCACCGGCATAGGCGCGTCTACCTGCGTGAGAATCGCGGAGGCCGCTCTGGCCCGGGGTGTGCACCCGATGATTGCCGTATGTGGACACAAATCGAACAGCAGCCAAGAGCAGGTTGTTCGTTCAATCCAGTCCATGGGTGGTACCGCCATCGCACTGGCAGGTGATCTCGGGGATCCCGACGTGCCAAGTCAACTGGTAGAGGCTGCGGTAGCGGAGTTCGGTGGCCTGGATGCGTTGGTAGCAAACGCCGGAATCGCCAGCCCTGCTGCCATCTGTGACTTGTCCCTTGAGGACTGGGACGGAATGTTCTCCGTCAACCTCCGCGGCGCGTGGCTTCTTGCCAAAGCGAGTTACCCGCACTTGAAGGACAGCAACGGCGCCGCCTGTTTCACCTCCTCCATGTCCGGCCAACAACCCCATGCTGGATCAGGTGCTTACAGCCCCAGCAAGGCTGCGTTGACGATGTTGGCGCAGACACTCGCGTTGGAATGGGCCCCTGACGGAATCCGTGTGAATGTGGTCTCCCCCGGCATGACTCACACCCGGATGACGGAAAAAATGTATGAAGATCCCCAAATCAAGAAGGCAAGGGAAGATATTATCCCGCTGGGAAGAATTGGCGATCCCATCGACATTGCGAACGTGATCGAATTTCTTGTGAGTCCGCTGTCTGGTTATGTCACCGGCCAAGACATTTGTGTCGACGGTGGCTTCTCCAAATCTATCCTCAGCCATATTCCTGGACGACCCAGTTCCAAATCCTGAAGCCGAACTGTGCCGGCGCCCCCGAAAGTGGCCTAGGGCGTGTCTCCTAAAGCGGCTAGCCAGATGCTGACTGCTCGGAGAACCGTTCCTCCGCGATACGTGAGTGCGAGTTTGTCGTAGCGAGTGGCCAAGCCCTGCCATTGCTTGAAGGTATTACTGCCTGGGTCGAAGAAGTTATGGTGGCCGGGCAAGTGCGACGACAGGGGGTGGGGCAGGCCTTGATGACTGAGGCCGAGTTGTGGGGGCGGGAGCAAGGCGCTGCCTATGTCTCTCTAGCGAGCCGGCGGGCAGGAGGGTTCTACAGTGCGCTGGCTTATGAGGACGCCGCGACCTTCTTCAAGAAGCCCCTTTGATTCCGGCATCATCGAATAGTCGGCACAACTCGGTCATTGATAGACCCTGACACTCGTGTGGCCGAGGCGTGAGTACTTCACCGAAGTTCCTCGTATCTTCCGGTCAGGACCGGGTCTCGGCAGTTAGCGCCGAGACCGTATTGAGCTGTTCTTGGGTGAGCTCGACATCTGCTGCGGCGGCGTTGGCGCGGAGCTCGTCGGCGGTCTCGGCTCCAACGATCACCGATGCCACGGCCGGGCGCGACAACAGCCAGGCCAGCGAGACCTGCTGCATCCCCAGTCCCCACCCGCGGGCCAGTTGGTCGAGTTGGCGGGCGACGGCGATCTCGGCGTCGGGATATCCGGGCCCGCCGTAGCGCTTGCCTCCGGCGATCGGCCGGTCCAGGACCGACAGGTCGGCAAGGAGACCGCCGTGCAGCGGCGCATAGGGAATGATCGACAGACCGAACCTCACGCACGCGGCGGCGAGCTCCTTTTCGGCGCTGCGGTCCAGGAGGCTGTACATCACCTGCGCAGCCACGGGTGCGGAGACCAGCCGGCGGTCATCGGCGATCCACAGGGCCTCGGCCATCTGCCAGGCCGGGTGGTTGGACAAAGCGACATACCGCAGCTTCCCCTGCCGGATCAGATCGTCGTAGACGGCAAGGGTCTGCTCCAGGGGCGTGTTCGGATCAGGGAAATGCGCGTAATAGAGGTCGATGCGGTCAGTGCGCAGCCGGCGCAGGCTTTGCTCGACCTGCTGGATGATGTACCGGCGCGAGAGACCGGCATCCGGATCGAACCTCCGCTCCCCCGACTTGGTCGCCAGCACCACCTCATCCCGCCGGCCGGCCAGGGAGCGGCCGAGGATCTCCTCGGCGGACGCCCGCTCTGCCGCCGGCGGAGCGCCGGGCCGGTCGAACGTCGAGGTCGAGCCGTAGACATCAGCGGTGTCAAAGAAGTTGATGCCCAGATCCAGAGCCGCTCCCACGACGCTATCGGCTTCGTGTGCGCTCGGTGCCACACCGAAAGTCGCCGTGCCCACGCAGATGCGGGAAACACGCACGCCGGTCGGTCCGAGAACGGAGTACTTCATCTAAAGGATTCCCATCTGCGAGTCTCGGGACTGGGCTGACGCGTGCGGCGTTCCGTCAGGAGGTCCCGTGCGGCTACGAGCCGTGTGGAACTTAAACACTAACCGACTGGTTACATTTCGGCAATGGTCATGAGAAAGTAGTGACATGCCAGAAGCCGCAGAGACCAGAACACGGGGCCCCTACCGCACAGGCGTCCGCCGACGCGAGCAGCTCATCGGCATCGCGATGGACGTCTTCGGCGAACACGGCTTCGCCGGCGGATCCCTCCGCACGATTGCCGAGCTGGCCGGCGTCAACCACGCCACCCTGATCCAGCATTTCGGCAGCAAGGAAGGCCTGCTCACGGCCGTGCTGGAGGAATGGGACCGACGGACCGTGGAGAACGGCCTCATCGATGTCAGTGGATTGGACTACTTCCGGCGGTTGCCAGAGGTCATGGCCGCCCACCGGGACAACCGCGGCCTGCTCGAACTGTTCACCACTATCGCGGCCGAAGCCTCCAGTCCGGCCCACCCGGGCCACGCGTTCATCACCCAGCGCTACACCTCGAACCTGGCAACCCTCGCCGGGCATTTGCAGGAAGCGGTCGAAGCTGGCGACATTGTTCACCTCTCCCCCGCGCAGATTGAGATTGAAGTGCGGTTATTCACTGCCGTGATGGACGGCATGGGCCTGCAATGGCTCCTCGACCCCGAAACCGACATACACGCCAGCGTCACAACCTATGTCGAACGCGCCATTGCCGCCTGGGGAGGCCGGTAGCGCCCCTCTGTCCGATTCGGAGGGCCCAAACAGGTGATCGAAGATTGAAGGGAATACCCTCCCAGCCATCCATGCCGTCCTCTTTCTGAACGGTCCCTCGCGGCCAGTCCGAGGACTCGGTGCACCGGATCCCGTCGCAGGGGTAGGCCCTCGTTGCGCGGAGCGAACGCTGCGATTTAGCCCTTGCGGCCCATCGCCTCGTATAAGGCCTCCTACGTCGGTTGTTCAAACATGCCGGAGCGGGTTGCCGGGTCAGGCGATCTGGATCCGTTCGTCGCCGAGTTCAACCTCGACACGAAGCCACCCACCGAGAGCTTCGACGTATTTCCGCAGCATATCGACCTGGGCCCGGTCAATGTCACCGTGCTCGATGCGGGACACCCTGTTCTGGCTCACGCGCAGACGCGCAGCCAGCTCGACCTGCGTCAGGTCCGATGCCTCACGGAGCTCCCGAAGCCAGAAGCCCCGGACTTCATCGAGCAGGTGCTTCTTGTGCCCTTCCACAGCAACGCGGTCAACAGGTCGCTTGGCCAAAATCTCTTCGACTGTCTTTGCCATTACGATCCTCCTTTCGGAATCCTCAGATGATCGGACCCATCGGCCCAGCCGCTGTCCGGATATCAGACCGACACCCAAACTTGACGGAGGTCCGGTACCAGACAGTCAAAATGGCAGGGTCCGCAACCACGACACCGCGACCCACGCGTTACCGATGATCTTCTCCTCGAATCTCGCCGCACAACAGATCTTGGGCGCAAAAATTGAAGGACTACAACTTTTGAACTGCCAATGCGATGGCAATTTCGATGGTCTCAACCTAATCGAAGAAATATCTTGTGGCCTCTTCAGAATTCACGTAACGTGGGTCACATGGAACAGGCCACCAAGACACGAGGGCGTTACGCCAAGACGGCAGAGCGGCGCGCGGCTGTTGCCCGGGCCGCGCTGGAGATAATCCGCGGGAAGGGGCACAAGGCCCTGACCACCGCGGAGGTCGCATCGATGGCGGGAATGAGTGAGACCGCGCTGATGTACCACTTCCCGACCCGCGACCACGTCTTGGTCGCGGCCATGGAGCTCGCAGACGAGGAAATCGGTTCGCGCATGACGGCCGAGTCCGTGGCGGCCGAGCTTGTCTCCGGTGACTGGGATCCCGCGGGGACGGCGCGCCTGGTGCTTCTGGAGGGGAACACTGTCCGCCTCCTCCTCACCCTCGAGGCGGAAGCCCCGGACCCGGAGCACCCGGCGCACGAGTACATGAAGAAGCACAACGAGAACGCCGTCCTCGCCTTCGCTGCGGCCGTGAAACGGCGCCAGAGCGAAGGGCGTGCCCGTCCCGGGCTCGACCCGATGGGCACGGGACGGCAGATGATGGCGCTCTGGAGCGGCCTGCGGGCGCAGTGGCTCGTGGACCCCTCGTTCGACTTCGCCAACGAAGTCGCCCAGGGATTCCGCGCCCTCACCGGCGAAGCCGCCATGGACACGAAGAAGAAGATCGAAGATCTCATCGCGACGATCTGAGCAACGCACCGCAACACCTGTTCCCCGTGTCGCCGGCACGTGGACCCGCGATCAACTGCAACGACGCAAAGGAATCACTATGACCGCTGAAGACCGGTTCGCCGGAAAGACCATCATCGTCACGGGCGCCGGCTCCGGCATCGGGCGAGCCACCGCCGTCCGGCTCGCCGAAGAGGGCGCCCGGCTCATCGTCTCCGATGTGGTCGCCGATCGGCTCGACGACCTCAAGACATCACTCCCCGGAGCGGACGTCAGGACCGTCGTCGGCGACGTCACCGACAGCCGAACGGTCGACGCGATCGCCGATGCTTGCGAAGGCCGTCTCGACGGGCTGGCGAACATCGCGGGGATCATGGATGGTTTCCTTCCCGTCGGCGAGCTTGACGACGAGACGTGGGACAGGGTGATACGCGTCAATGTCACGGCCCCGATGCGGCTGACGCGGGCCGCCCTGCCGCTCCTGATCGAGTCAGGAAGCGGTTCGATTGTGAACGTCGCTTCCGAAGCAGCCCTCCGCGGTTCCGCCGCAGGTGCCGCTTACACGGCATCGAAGCACGCGGTCATCGGACTGACCAAAAACACGGCATTCATGTACGGTCCCCAAGGCGTGCGGGCCAACGCCGTGGCGCCCGGTGCGGTCGCCACGAACATCGAAGCAGCGGTCCTCAGCGAATTCGCCGCCAGCCGGATCTTCCCTTTGATGCAGGCCATCGGCTCCCCCGTCGCGGAGGCGGAGAGGCTCGCCGCAGCGATCACCTGGCTGTTGAGCGAGGACTCACTCAACATCAATGGAGCCATCCTGCCCAGCGACGGCGGTTGGTCAGCCGCCTAGCCGGGCAATCAGCCCGGACTTAGTTTGAAACGATCCAAAGTGCGGCGCGGCAATCGCGTAAACACTTCCTGCGGTTCGGTGTGAAGCATCTCCCCAAATCCGTTGATAGCCCCGAAAAAGTCGACGGCGGACCCGACGCTCCGCCCGCGGCTGCACCTCATCCACATCATCCGAACCATGAATCCATGAACAACGAATCCGCGGCCTTGCCACGGAGAAAGAGACTGCCATGAACGACTTCCCACCCGGCTTCCTCTGGGGCGCCTCCACCGCGCCTCACCAGATCGAGGGCAACAACATCAACAGCGACTGGTGGCTCCAGGAGCAGACCGTCCCCGGGATGGAACCCAGCGGCGACGCCATCGACAGCTACCACCGGTACGCCGAGGACATGGAGCTCCTTGCAGACGCAGGCCTGACCGCGTACCGTTTCGGCATCGAATGGGCCCGGATCGAGCCGCTCCCTGGCCGTTTCTCCCGCGCCGAGCTCGCCCACTACCGCCGGATGATCGACAGCGCCCTCGGACTCGGGCTCACCCCGGTCGTGACCCTGAACCATTTCACCACCCCGCAGTGGTTCGCCGACGAGGGAGGATGGCTCGGCGAGAGGGCGATCGAACGGTTCGCCTCCTATGTCACCGAGGCCACCACGATCCTGGACGGCGTCCCCTGGGTCGTGACGATGAACGAACCGAACATGCTCGCCATGATGGCGACCATGCGCCGGATGATGACGGCCGCCCCCGACGCCCAGCAGGATTGGCAGAGTCCTACGGTGGATCAGGATCCCCGGCCACAGCTTTCCCCGCCGGATACGCAGATCGGCGCCCGCCTGGTCGAGGCGCACCGGGCCGCCCGCGACATCGTCCGCGCCCGCACGGACGCCAAGGTCGGTTGGACGATCGCGAACCGGGCGTTCGTCGCACGCCCCGGAGCCGAAGAGAAGAAACGGGAACTTGAATACGTCTGGGAGGACCTCTACCTCCACGGATCAGCCGGCGATGACTTCGTGGGCGTCCAGTCGTACTCCAGCCAATGGGTCAACGAAGACGGCATCGAACCGCACCCGGCCAGCCCGGAAAACACCCTGGTCGGTACCGCGTACCGTCCGGACGCGATCGGCATCGCGATCCGCCACACCGCCGAAGTCACCGGCGGGATCCCGATACTCATCACCGAGAACGGCATCGCCACGGCCGATGATGAACGCCGCATCGCCTACACCGGCGAAGCGCTCCAGCACGTGTCCGAGGCCATCGCGGACGGCATCGATGTCCGCGGATACCTGCACTGGACGCTTCTGGACAACTACGAGTGGGGCCACTGGGAGCCCACCTTCGGACTCGTGAGCGTCGACCGGCAGACGTTCGTCCGCACCCCCAAGCCGAGCCTCGCCTGGCTCGGATCCGTCGCCCGGGCCGGCGCGCTCAGCGCCCTCGCCCACTGACCCTCAAGGAGTTCTTCAATGCTGAAGCCCCTGGCAACCGCCACCCGTGAACTCGTCAACCTCGACGGCCTGTGGCTGTTCGCCCTCGACGGCACGCTCGGCCCGGAGCCGTGGAAGTCACGGCTCGAAACCCGATTGGAAGCGGCCGTCCCCGCCAGCTACAACGACCTGTTCGCCGAGCAGAAGATCCGCGACCATGTCGGCCTGGTCTGGTACCAACGCACGGTCCGCGTCCCCCGCGGCTGGTCGGACCAGCGCATTGTGCTCCGTTTCGACGCCGCAACCCACGCCGCTGCCGTCTACGTCGATGACACTCTGGTTGCGGAGCACGTCGGCGGATACACGCCCTTCGAAGCGGACCTGACCGGGCTCATTGCCCCCGGGACGGAATTCCGCCTCACCGTCGCCGTCGACAACCGGCTCACCAACATCACCATCCCGCCCGGGAAGCTGACCGTCGGCGCCGACGGGCAGGAAAGGCAGACGCACTTCCACGACTTCTACAACTACGCCGGCCTTGCCCGCTCCGTCTGGCTCTACAGCACCCCCCGGTCGCACCTCACCGATATAACGGTGACCACGGACGTCGTCGACGGCGGCACCGGGCTAGTGAGCTACCGACTGGCTACCAGCGAACCGGCCCCCGCAAGTGTGCGGCTCATCGACGAGACAGGGAACACGGTCGCCACAGGCGAAGGACACTCCGGCACGCTCCGGGTCGAGGACGCCGTGCTGTGGAGGCCGGGAGCAGCATACCTCTACCGCCTGGAGGTCGAGATCCATGACGGGTGGCACGTCGTCGACGCCTACGAACTCCCCGTCGGGATCCGCACGGTCGCCGTCCAGGGCGAACAGTTCCTCATCAACGGCGAGCCGTTCTACTTCACCGGCTTCGGCAAGCACGAGGACACCGCCATCCGCGGCAAAGGCCACGACAACGCCTACCTCGTCCACGACTTCCGCCTCCTTGACTGGACCGGCGCAAACTCTTTCCGCACCTCCCACTACCCCTACGCCGAGGAAGTCATCGAGTTCGCGGACCGGCACGGGATCGTGGTCATCGACGAGACCGCCGCCGTCGGACTCAACCTCGCCGTGGAGGCCGGACTGACGGGACAGCCGCCCCGGCCCACGTTCTCCCCGGAGACAATCAACGACCAGACCCAGGCCGCGCACGCCCAGCATCTACGTGAGCTCATCGACCGGGACAAGAACCACCCCAGCGTCGTCATGTGGTGCGTCGCCAACGAACCCTCCTCCAACGAGGACGGGGCAAGGGAATACTTCGAACCGCTCATCAAGCTCACCCGGGAGCTCGACCCGACGCGCCCGCTGACCACGACGGCGGTCATCTTCGCCACGAGCGAGAACGACCGCCTCGCGGACCTCGTCGACGTCATCTCCCTCAACCGCTACTACGGCTGGTACGTCGCCACCGGCGATCTCGAGACCGCCGAGAAGCTCCTCGAGGCCGATCTGCGCCGCTGGGCCGCGAAGCACGGCAAGCCCATCATGATGAGCGAATACGGCGCCGACACCATCGCCGGCCTCCACTCCGTCCTGGACACCCCGTGGACCGAGGAATTCCAAGCAGGCTTCCTCGCCATGAACCACCGTGTCTTTGACCGGATCCCCTCATTCGTCGGAGAACACGTCTGGAACTTCGCCGACTTCGGCACCGGCCCCGCGATCCACCGTGTGGACGGGAACAAGAAGGGCATCTTCACCCGGGACCGCAGGCCCAAGACCGCCGCGTTCGCGCTCCGCGAGCGATGGACGGGCCTCCACGGCCGCAAGCCAGGCTCAATCACCGCACAAAACGGGCAGCACCAAACCGCGGCACCTGATTTCACCCAGGAACCGGCGCTGTCCATGCCCGCAGGCGCCCAGCGCTCATAGCAGCCACAAGCTCACCGTGGGGGCGGCATCGCCGCCGCCCCCACCCCACCAGTCACCAATCCCTGCCGCAGCAAAAAATACGTCGCGCACATCGTACCCAGACAAAGGAGTCATCATGGTCAAGCCCAGCTACGGGGACCTACCACCCAAAGAAGCGGAATCCGCGGTCCTCACGGACGCAGGTTCCCGGCAAGGACCCCCCGCCGGTATCCCGGACATCGAGGCGCCGGCGCTGAAGAAGGCCAGTGCCAGCTACCTGACGCTGATATCGTTGGCGAATTTCGGCGTCGCGATGGCGTTCATCGTCCCGATGTCCTACTCACTTGCCGTCCGCATATCCCAGCTCGCCCCAGGCCACGAAGAGCTGCTCGGCTACGTCACCGGAACGGCACAGTTCATCTCCATCGCCGCGAGTCCCCTCGTCGGGGTCTGGAGCGACCGTTTTCGTTCCCGCCTCGGCCGCCGCACCCCTTTCATGATCGGCGGAGCCCTCCTCGGCATCCTCGGACTCCTCGGCATCTCCCTGGCACCCAGCGTGCTCCTCATCGGCCTCGGCTGGGTCTTCGGACTCTTCGGCTGGGCGGCCGCGGGCCAGGCCATCTTGAACCTCCAGGCCGACCGGATTCCCGAGGAACAGCGCGGCAAGATTTCGGCGTTCAGCGGGCTGTCGGCCCAAATCGCCCCCGTCCTCGGAATCGGCATCGCCTACGCCGTCTCCTCCAGCACCCTGCTCGTCTTCCTTGTCCCCGGCCTCGTGGGTCTTGCACTGGTGGCTCTCTTCTCGCTCGTCAAGCGCGAAGGCAGCTCCGTGGGCCTCGTCCACAACAGCACCGTCACCGTCGAGGCCCTCCTGACCAGCTACACCTTCAGCCCCCGCAAGCACCCGGACTTCGGCTGGAACTGGCTGGGCCGCTTCATCTTCTTCATGGGCCTTTACTTCAACACCACCTTCGGCAGCTTCTTCTACGCCCAGCGCCTGGGCCTTCCCATCAAGGAAGTCGCCGGAACCGTCGCCCTGATCGGCATGCTCGGCATCGTCGCCGCCACCGCAGGCGCCCTCACCGGCGGGTTCCTCTCCGACAAGCTCCGTCGACGCAGGCTGTTCGCTTTTCTCGGCGGCCTGCTCTTCCTCGCCGGCGGCATCACCGAAGCCTACGCCCATTCCTTCATCACCCTGCTCGTCGGCGCACTCATCATGCAGTGCGCAATCGCCCTCTTCAGCGCGGTGGACCAAGCCATCATCTTCGCCGTACTACCGGACCGGGCACAGGCCGGACGCTACCTCGCCGTCGTCGGATTCGCACAACGGATCCCCAGCGCAATAGCACCCCTCCTGGCGCCCTTCATCATCGTCCTGGGGGCGGCCGGGGCCGAGAAGAACTACACCGCCCTCTACCTCACCGGCGCCGCGCTGGCTCTCTTGGGAAGCCTCATCATCTTCCTGAAGATCAAATCCGTGCGCTGAGCAACGACCTGCCACCCCAAAATGCCAACCGACAAGAGAGCTGAAACACCCATGGGCAACACGCTCATCACCCCGCCGGACCTGGCGCCGGCCCCCGCCGGAACAGCGCTCGTCAAATGGACGGCCGCCTGGATCTCGCCGGCCGAGTCCGAAGAAGCCGCCGGCCAGGACGAGCGCGGGGCCTACATCCTCCGCAGGTCATTCGACCTTCCCGCCCGTCCCGCCGCAGCGACGCTCTACGCAACCGCCCTTGGCGTCTACGAGGTGTTCCTCAACGGCATCCGGGTGGGAGACATCGAACTGGCACCCGGTTCCACCAGCTACGACGAAACCCTGTACGCCCAGAAGTATGACGTCGCGGACCTCCTCATCCCCGGTGGCAACCGGATCGACGTCGTCCTCTCCGACGGCTGGGTCCGCGGCAGGAACAGCGGCGCCCAGCGCCGGAACGTCTGGGGCAACACCACCGCCGCCCTCGCCCAACTCGAAATCGACCTCGGATCCGGTGCGGGAATGACCCTGGGGACCGACCGGGACTGGATCACCCTGCCCAGCCCCATCGTGCGGGCGGACCTCATGACGGGTCAGACCACTGACTTCCGCATCGATCCGGACCGCGCCGAACCCGGCCCGGTCCGGGTCGGCGTCGTCACGTCACCTACCCCTTCCCGGTCACCGGCCCCGCCCGTGCGCCGCGTCGAGGAACGCAAGCCGGCGGCCCTGACCCGGCTTCGGGACGGGGTCTCGATCCTCGACGCCGGCCAAAACCTCTCCGGATGGGTCAGGCTCACCAGCTTGGGGCCCGAAGGAACGGAGACGGTGCTCGAGTTCGGCGAGCACCTCGACGCCGGCGGCGACCTGACGACCACCCACCTGAACATGAAAACACCACAAGGCGGGCTGCTCGAATTCCGCCAGACCGACCGCGTCATCGCCGGGGTTGGCCCCGGCATCTTCGAACCGCGGCACACAGTCCACGGCTTCCGCTATGTCCGCGTGTCGCACCCTGGACGCGAGCTCTCCATCGATGACTTCACGGTCGTCGTCGTCCACTCGGACCTCGCACGCCGCGCGTGGTTCACGTGCAGCGACCCGGACCTGGAACGACTCCACGAAGCGGCCCTCTGGAGCTTCCGCAGCAACATCGTGGACGTCCCCACCGACTGCCCCACCCGCGAACGCTCCGGATGGACCGGCGACTACCAAGTCTTCGCCCCCACCGCCGCCATGCTCTACGACGTCCACGGCTTCTCCCGCAAATGGCTCCAGTCCGTGCGCGATGACCAGTGCGAGGACGGGCTCCCCGCAGCCTTCTCCCCCGACTCGGCACGGATCCGGCACCATCCCGGCAACCCCTCGCGCGTCATGGGCGGATCCGCCGGCTGGGGCGATGCCACAGTGCTCGTCCCCTGGGCCATCTACGAAGCGTACGGAGACACGGAGCTTCTCGCGGAAAGCTGGGACTCGATGACCCGCTGGGTCGACTACGCGCTCCATCTCGCCAAGACGGCCCGCCACCCGTCCCGGATCGCCCGCCCAGAGACACCGCTCCCCCACGAGCAGTACATCTGGGATGCCCCCTTCCACTACGGAGAATGGCTCGAGCCCAAACGCCGCCGGGCAGACGGGTCCCTCATCGACCCCATGGCCGAAAATCCCTACGCCTACATGAGCGCGGACCGTGGCGAGGTCGGCACCGCCTTCCTGTACCGCACCACCAAGACACTCAGCCGGATCGCCGGAATTCTCGGCCGGGATGCAGCAGCAGATCACTATGGCAGGATCGCGGCCGCCGTCAGAGACGCCTGGCAGACTGAGTTCCTCACACCCGAGGGGCACACCCGCGAGGACACCCAGGGCGCCTACGTCCGGGCCCTGGCCTTCGGTCTCATCCCCGATTCCCTCAGGGAAGCGGCCACCGAACGCCTGGTCCAGCTCATCCACCACGCCGACGACAGACTCGGCACCGGATTCCTCTCCAGCGGCCTGCTCCTTCCCGTCCTCGCAGCGTACGGCCACACCGACCTCGCCTACCGACTGCTGCTCCGGCGCGGGACACCGTCGTGGCTCGGCATGCTCGAACGCGGCGCCACCACCGTCTGGGAAGACTGGGAAGGCGTCGACGAGCACGGTATCGCGCACGAATCGCTCAACCACTACAGCAAGGGAGCCGTCATCCGCTTCCTCCACGAATACCTCGTAGGCCTCCGGCAGGCCCCCGGCTCAGCCGGATGGGAACGCTTCGACATAGAACCCCACCCCGGCGGAGGCATCACCTCGGCCAGCTTCCACTTCATCTCCCCCCACGGCCGCATCCAGGTCGCGTGGGAGATCGCCAACGAGGAGTTCCGTATCGATTTCACCGTGCCCGAGAGAACCTCAGCGCACCTCACCCTGCCAGATGGCACAAGCACGCCCTACCCTCCCGGAACACATTTCGCATTCTGCCCCGCCCCGACTCTCCAAAAGAGCAATTCCTGAAGACGAGGGCATGGAGATGATCAAGAGATTTCTCGAACGGTGCGTACCGATTCCGTGCACTAAGCCTGTCTCCCTACTGCTTCAATGCTCTTATCTCGAGGCTCGGATTTATCACCTCCCGGCGGAGTTTGGACAACAGGCACTATCGCAATGGAGCTGTTCAAGGGGAGGCCGGTCAAAATTGGGGTCATCAAGCGGCATCACACGGTTCCGAAGTTCGAGCCCGCCCGCGCATTGACGGCATGTTCGTCGAAGACTCAGGGGCGGACCGCACACTTCCATAAAGCAGACGTAATTGTGGACAGTGTCCACACCCCCTTTGGCAGGACAAACCGACAGGCACAGCTCCCCCTTAGGACTCGAAGCGGCTTTCCAAGAAGCTTCCGCGCCAAAGTCGGTTTCATCATGTCTTACCTGGAACCCTGAACCATGAACAGGTGTTGGACATCCACGACCAACCAGACCGAACCGGAACGAGGAACCGCATAACCCCACCCACAGCAGGCGGAAGGTCCACCAGCCAGGACCCTAAACCCGCCACCCACACACCTTCATAGGCCACCGCGGCGGCCAGGCAACAGCCCGCACCCCAAGCGTCAGAGGCACGCGGTCACAAGCTTTGTACACACGTTAAAGCAAAAACCCCTCCGACGGGGGGAATGCTGTGCCCGAGGTGGGACTCGAACTGCATTCCGGGCCTTGGAAACAAAGGGAACTCCTGAAAACATGCCGAGTACGAGCCAGTCCGGCCGATGTACGACCCGATCCGACGGCAAGAGTGTTGACACTGTCAACACACCCCCTGTTCTCACTTTTGAACCCTCTCGCGAACACGACCAAGCTGTTCAAACGTAATCGGAACGGGCTGCCGGGTCAGGCGATCTGGATCCGTTCGTCGCCGAGTTCAACCTCGACACGAAGCCGGCCGCCGACCGCTTCGACGTATTTCCGCAATGTATCGACCTGGGCGCGGTCAATGTCGCCGTGCTCGATGCGGGACACCCTGTTCTGGCTGACGTGCAGACGCGCAGCCAGCTCGACCTGTGTCAGCTCTGATGCCTCGCGGAGCTCGCGAAGCCGGTAGGCCCGGACCTCATCAAGCAGGAGCTTCTTGTGGGCGTCCACAGCCCCCCGGTCAACAGGCCGCTTGGCCAAGATTTCCTCGATAGTCTTTGCCATTACGATCCTCCTTTCAGAATCCTCAGATGATCATCGAACAGCTCATCTGCAATTGGGATGTTTGTTTTGTACCACTTGCTCCAGTTACCGGC
This sequence comes from Arthrobacter sp. efr-133-TYG-120, assembly GCF_030209785.1. Taxonomy (NCBI): domain Bacteria; kingdom Bacillati; phylum Actinomycetota; class Actinomycetes; order Micrococcales; family Micrococcaceae; genus Arthrobacter; species Arthrobacter sp. efr-133-TYG-120. Next base: position 4,024 of record NZ_JARVRI010000039.1, on the reverse strand, counting down.
TTTGTCGCCTGCAACGAGCAAAATCGCGTGCCGCTCAGGGTCGAAGGCAAACAGGATCCGCAACTCCGAGCGCCCGCTGGATCCGGGCCGCAGTTCCTTCATGTTCTTATGCCGTGAACGAACCACCGTATCGACGAGCGGCCTGCCAAGCTGCGGACCACGCTCGGCGAGAAGTTCCAACGCAGCGATCACCTGCTCGTACGAGTCCTGATCGAGCCCGAGCAGCCACGGCTCCACCAGCTCCACGTCAACGTTCCACACCTAAACCATAATACAACCCCCAGGTTCTACAACTCAAGAGCTATATCCGAAAGGAGCCGACACTGCCAAACCCGTCTTCAGCTTGCTGAGACGAGAAGCACGCACGGCCGGCTCTCCTGCGGAGGCCGACACTCGTGCACCCCTTTATTCGATAGGAGAACAGACCGGCCTGCCTCATTCTGCTGACTGACCCGGGGTCCGCGGGATTCTAGGCATGCTATGTTTGCCTGCCCACCTTCGGGCACTGCCCCAGTTCCTGTTGACTCGGTGTCATCGTTCGCTGAGGAAGACGTGATAAGCCATGAGCGTTGACATGCGACCTTCCTAATAGCGAACTTTCCGCCTCCTGCGGCGGGCGACCCTTCGCGTTCCACTCGTCGAATCTTCCGTGTAGGTCCTCGGGCACAGCTGGCATGACGATATCTCCCCAGATGGATGGTCCACTTACCATCGCACACGGCATCGCCGGACACAGCGAAAGACCCGTAGATGGACGGCTGGTCGCTCGGAATGCCTCAAGGAGTGCCGGAGGGCGAAATGGCATGTCAGGCAGTTGCGGCAAGGACCGGTTCTCAGTCGGAACCGGGCCAAAACGAGTCACCTAATACCAGGAGCCAGGAGCCAGGAGCCAGGAGCCAGGAGCCAGGAGCCAGTCTTTCTCGTCCGGGCCGCGTCTGCGCCCGGCCATCAGGTACCCGGGTGGCGGCAGAACATCCGGTGCCGTGCAGACACTGGCACCGGCATACGATTTTCGATGCATCATTCACCTTTTTCAATGGGAGAATCCATGAAGAAATCAATCTCATCTATGGAAGAGGTCGCGTGACGGTGAACCCTTTGGCGCAGCTTGGTCGCATTGTTCAGGTCCAGCCGCGTGAGGTTTGGCCGCACGAGGCGCATCACTTCACGCCATGGCTGCTGCAGAATGTCGACGTTTTGAGTGAACTTCTGGGGATGGAGCTCATCCTGGAAACGGCCGAGCATCCGGTCGGCGACTTCAGTCTCGACCTGAAAGGGTATGACGAAGCAACCGGTGACGTTGTCATCGTCGAGAACCAGTTGGAATTCTCAGACCATACTCACTTGGGCCAGATCCTTACCTATGCCGCCGGAACCGACCCGACAACGATCATTTGGCTTACAACCGGATTCCGGCCGGAGCATCGAGCGGCAATCGACTGGCTGAATGAGCGGACCGATGAGAACACCCGGTTCTTCGGCGTGGTCATCAAAGTGGTACGAATCGGTGGATCGGAGCCAGCACCGAGCTTTGAGTTGGTCGCCCAGCCGAATGACTGGGAGAAGCAGGTGCGACGCGCGACATCGGCGTCGTCTGAGGCAGGCGGCAAAGCAGCCATCTACGCAGAGTTCTGGACGCTCGCACTCGAGCGAATCCGTACCAAGCACCCGACGTGGACCCGCGCCCGCCGGAGCACGCAAAGCTGGGCCAATACGTCCACCGGAGCACGTGGTGTGGTGCTCTCGATGGCGTTTACGCGGGCGGGCATGATCACCCAGTTCTACTTTGAAGACCCGGATGCGACCCTCAACGCCCGGCGCTTCGAAGCAGCCATGGCGCACCGGGACATTTTCGAAGCCGCCCTCGGCCGCGCCGCGGAATGGGACCTTATGGACGGTTGTAAAGCCGCCAGGATCGTTGATGGGCCGGCGGACTACCACGTCACCGACACCGCTCGCTGGCCGGAAATGGTTGATTGGCTTATAGAGAGCCAAACCCGCATGCGCCGGGCCCTTGATTCAATCGGCGGTCCGAAAGTCTTCGAAGAAACTGCGCAATGAGAACAAAGCTACGGGCTTGGGCCGGGACGTCAGGCGCATGGCTTATTTATACGGCGAAGTAGGACTGGACCATCCCCGACTTCCGCAAGCCGTTGTTAACTGCCTGGCAGCATGCTTGGAAAACCAACAGGAAGTGCACTCGGGAGACGAGCATTGCCGATGCTGGTCGGCCAGAACTGACTTGAGCGGCACCGGGCGTGGAACTCCGCCACGTTCATGCAGCTTGGGACCGGGTGGGCTTTGGAGCCCCGTACCTGTCCCCCGGGCGGCACAGGTACGGGCCGAAGGTCGCCACAACCGGCACCAGATCTCTAACTCCGGTGGCAGAAGTCCCTCTGGTTCCAGAATCGATCCTTGCATGTCCCACTCGGGGTCGGAGAACTCGGAGAACATTGCCACATATGGCCCATGAACCCTGTGTGACTGATCAGAACCCGACAGGCAAAGGCAGGGCACGGTGGGCCGCACGATGGAAGCCGACGCTCAACGCCTTCGCCATCAGCTTCGACGGAAAAATCAACTAGTTGCCAACCGTGGATCCGCCGAAAAACAGACAGTCGCGCCATTATGAAAAATCGAGGCTAGAAGTTGACGTTGTCCTTGCCTTTGAGCTGAAGGATCTCGCGTGATTCGTCCGGCGTTGCGATGTCAAAGCCGGATTGTTCAAGGATGATGCGCATCTTTGCCACTTGGGCGGCACTGGATGTTGCGAGTTCGCCTGGCCCGAGCCAGAGTGAGTCTTCAAGTCCCACCCGCACGTGGGAGCCCACGGAGGATCCCATGGCCGCCAATGGAACCTGGTTCTTGCCGGCTCCGAGAATTGACCATTCGTATTCGCTGCCCAGCAACCGGTTGGCGGTGCGCCGCATGTGCATCAGGTCTTCCGGGTGGCCGCCGATACCGCCGAGAATGCCGAAGACGGACTGGACAAAAAGGGGGCCTTTCGCAAGTCCCCGATCGTGAAAGTAGGCCAGGTTATAGAGATGCCCGGTGTCGTAGCATTCGTATTCGAACTTGGTTCCGTTTTCCGTCCCGCGGGTAAGAATCTCCTCGATGTCTCGGTAGGTGTTGCGGAAGATAACGTCACGGCTGCCTTCCAGGTACTCGGGTTCCCAGTCGTGGCTGAAATTCTGGAAGCGCGCCAGCATCGGGAACAGACCGAAGTTCATGGAACCCATGTTCAGGGAGGCCAGTTCCGGCTGGAACTCCAGGCCGGCCGCATCCGTTCCTGCACGGTCATAGTCGGGCTGCCACCGGTGGTGAGGTTGACGACGACATCGCTGTTGGCTTTGATCTTCTCCAGAAATGGCGGAAACAGCGCAGGATCCTGCGAGGGGCGGCCGGTTTTCGGGTCCCGTGCGTGCAGGTGCACGATGGCGGCGCCGGCGGTAGCTGCTTCCAGGGACGCCCTGGCGATTTTATCCGCCGTCACCGGCAGGTACTGGGACATGCTCGGGGCGTGGATCGCGCCTGTCACGGCGCAGCTGATGATGACTTTTCTCTTGGCGGCCATTCCGGTTCGTTCGGGTTGAGTCGTTCTGCTGTCGGCAGTAGGACGGGGTGTGTGTGTACAGATACTGGGCGGCCAAGTGCTACGGGGCCGGATGACCCATGAATAGGCAGCGGTCGCCCTTCAGCACGCGGGCTCCGGGAGCGGGTCGGCCTGTCAGGTTCGGCAGGCCGACCCGCATTCCTCGGATGGCATCCCGGGTATTCGGCGCTCCAGGAACCGCCCCAGCTCGCGGGCGGCCAGTCCTCCTTGGCGGAGGCCGGACGAAGCATCCGACCGGAACTGACCTCGGCGATGGTGCACGCGAACTCGCCCCTCACCGTGAATTAGCGAGCCAGCGCCATGCCCACATGCCGATCCACTAGTCATGGTCCATGCCCTCCACCAACGAGATCCCGGGGACTGCCCCGGCTTTTGTTGACTCGGGGTCTTAGGCCGCTGTGAGCGCGGTCC